>JBLIGW010000010.1:0-17362 GCA_047635955.1 Oceanicoccus sp. | reverse complement strand
CCGTTTGTGAATTCATTGCAGCCGTCGGAGATTGGTAAATTTGCGATGATTTTCTACTTAAGTTATCTCTTTTCGGAAAAGATTTCTTTAGCCAAGTTGCAGGACTGGAAAGAAGGGTTTCTAAAATTCACTATGGTGGCTGGAGGAATCATTGGCTTGGTGGTTTTACAGCCAGATTTTGGGTCCGCACTCGTAATGGTTTGTATCGCGGTGACCATCTATTTTTTAGCAGGAGCCAACTGGAGACACTTTGTGGTGGGAGGGGCGATAGTCTTGTTTTTAGCCATGATTGCTTTAGCAACTCAGCCACATATTCGTAAACGAGTGGTGTCATTTTTAGAACCAAATAATGAGTGTCTAGATGACTGTTGGCAGACAAGACAGGCCAATATTGCGATTGGATCAGGTGGTTTTTGGGGGAAAGGACTCACTCAAGGAATTCAAAAATCATATTGGTTACCACAGGCGGCGGATGATTTTGTCTTTGCAGCTTCCGCGGAAGAGCTTGGCTTTATTCGGACTTCATTCATCGTACTTTTGTATTTGATGATCTCTTATCGTGGCTTCCAAATCGCCAATCATGCACCAAATAAATTTGCCATGTTAGCGGCGGGAGGAATTAGTGCCTGGATTTCGGCGCAGGCTTTCCTTAATATCATGGTGAATACAGCACTTTTCCCGATTACCGGCGTCACCCTGCCATTCATGAGTTACGGAGGGTCGTCCATGGTGACAACACTAATGGCAGTGGGAGTGCTACTGAATATATCTCAATATACCAAAACTAATGCATATCGTTCTAACGGGGGGCGGAACAGCCGGCCACGTCGTACCAAATCTCGCTATAGCCGACGCTATCGTTGAAGCCGACCCAAAGGCTAAAATCACGTACATTGGTTCCTATGGAGGAATGGAAAAAAAGTTAGTCGATAGACACGGGCTTCCTTTTGAAGCCGTAGTTTCTGGGAAGTTGAGACGTTATTTTTCACTAAGAAATTTTGTAGATTTATTTAAACTTCCAGTGGGAGTGCTTCAGTCCATTTGGAAGATTGGTCGCTTAAGACCAGATGTGCTTTTCAGCAAAGGGGGTTTCGTGAGTTTCCCTGTTGTTTTGGCGGCATGGATTTGGAGAGTGCCCGTGATCATTCATGAATCCGATGCAATTCCAGGTCTGACTACTAAGCTCAGTGCTCGTTTTGCTAAAAAGATTTTATTAGCCTACCCAAGTGCAGAAGAGGAACTGCTTAAGTATCATAAAAAGTTAGAAGTTTGTGGGAATCCAATCCGTTCAGAAATCCTCAAAGGAGATATAGAGATTGGAAAACGTATTACCGGATTCAAAGATGATAGACCGGTGCTTCTTATTATGGGGGGAAGCAGTGGTTCAGCGCAGATTAATCAAATTGTGAAAGAAGAGAAGACTCGTTTGATGGAAGAGTTCGACCTGATTCATATTACAGGGGCAATTCATGCTCAAGCTCAGTCAGAAGAACACTATTGGTCCGCTGGTTTCATTCATGACGAAATGAGCGATATTTACGCGCTTGCTACTCATGTGCTGTCTCGGGCAGGAGCTAACACTTTGGCCGAGTTAGAGGCGCTTCAAATGCCGAGTTTGCTGTATCCACTTGGATTGCATCAAAGCCGTGGGGACCAAATTTTGAATGCAAACTTCATGGCAAATAAATATGACTTCATGAATCTAGCGGATGAAGAAAAAGCAGCGCACACGCAACTGCTTCTTTTGCCGAAACGAACTCGTAAGAAAGCTGAATCGCATGTGGCGAGGCACATTGCGGGGCTTCTGCTGAAATAGGCCAGAGCTTTTTCTTCAGATTTTTGATAGAATTTGAATATGAAACTTGGAATACAAGGATGGTATCTCGCGCAGCCCTACACTGGCATTGGTCAGCACTGTTTGGGTTTGCTTCGTGAACTGGCGACTAGGCATGAAGTTCGAATGGTCGTTCCCGTGCCAATGCCAATGCATCACCTGGGGATTCCAAAACATTGGCTTAAGGTGGTGAAACCAAAGTGGTGGATTCCGAATGCGGGGCTCAAAAAATGGTATTGGGAGCGAGTTCAAGTGCCTGCTTTTTTTGCGGAATCCAATCCTGATTGGGAACTTTATCCTTATCCGTGTCCGCTTCCACGTATCTCGCCAAATTTAAGGGCCATGACGGTGCACGACACTATCTTGTGGAAAGATGAACGTTATCGAAAAGGGAAAATTAAGCAGTATTATCATCGGAAAACTGAGCACGCTTTGGTGGATGTAGATCAAATTTTTACTGTGTCTGAAAGTACCAAGCGTGACTTGGGCATTCCTGCCGCTACGGTTCTACCAAATGCAGTTACAGTTCCTGAATTATTGACTAAGACTAGTTACGGAAATGCCTTGGTTTATTTAGGAGGCTATGACTTAAGAAAACGAGTTCCTGAACTGGCAAAAGCCTTTAAAACGGTGAGAGCAAAGCATCCAGACATGCAGCTGCTTTTAATTGGAGAGGCTCATCATAAATCTAAATTTTATCCTGAAATTCCAGAGATAGAAGGCGTGGTCCAAATGGGACTACTTACGGACAAACAGGTTTATTCTACTTTCAAATCGGCTTACGCTTTTGTTCACTTTTCAGATAGCGAGGGATTCAACTTACCTTTGCTTCAGGCGATGAGCGTTGGGACTCCAGTTATTGCTCGTGACTTGGATGTGAATAGAGAGGTATCCGCAGGGACAGCGAAGTTACTTGAAAAACCAAACGGTAAATCACTCTTAGATGCGGTAGAATACGTTCGTAAACATAGAAAGCCGATGATAGCGAATCAGAAGAAAGCAGCTCAACGTTACAGTTGGAAGAAATCAACAAGTACTTTACTCAAAGCACTCAAATGAATAGAGAACTAAAATTTCCAGGCCAAAAGCCAAGTGAAAGGATTCAGCTTTTAATACGAAAGCACTGGATTATTGATATTAAAATTGCACTGACTTTTCTGATGTTTGGAGTTCTGCCTTTTGGAGCTGCCGTTATGGGAATTATTTATTTTTATGAAGGAGCAGTGACGGACAATTTCTTGATGGGAGTCCTAGCTTTTCTTGTCTATTTTCTGATCACCTTGGTAGTAGTTTATGTGAAGTGGCTCAATGAAGAGTTGGATGTAATTATCATCACAAATGAACGTGTGGTTTCACATGATCAGGTGGATCTTTTCCATAGAAAGATCTCTGAAACCAATATCAATCAGATTCAAGATGTGATTGGAATCGAAAAAGGATTCCTAGGAAACATGCTTCATTTTGGAGAACTGAAACTGCAGACAGCCGCTCATCACATTCTTTTTGAAATTCACCACGCAAGCAATCCTTATCAGATGGCACGGGAGGTTTTAGACATTCGTGAAAAATATGTGGATAAGGAGAGTGTTGACCATCACACAGCTTTTACCAACTTATAAAATTATGGAAAATATATTTCTCATTCTTATCGCAGTCGTCGTTCTTGGTTTTGTTTGGCTGATGTGGGCTAGGCAGCATTTACTAAGTCACATGCATTCGTTCCAAAGGCGTGAGGTTTTATTGAGACGAGATTTCCAGAAGCGACGAGACATTGTACCTTATCTTCTTGATAGTTTCCGTGCGAAACATGAGGTGAATCCTCAGTGGAGTGAACTATTGGAAAAACGAAAAGCATTCCATAAAGTTGGGGAGATTCCATTTAAAGAGGAACTTGAATTTGAAGAAGTGCTTTTGAATTTTGTTCATGCTTACGATATTTCAGATGTGAATTATTTAGAGGCTGAAAATGACATTCTTAAGATCACAGAAATTATTAAAGAGTCTAAACTGGAGTGGAAGAAGGAAGAAAACTCCTACAATGCAATCAAGAAACGCTTCCCGTACTCAGTGGCATCTGTTATGTTCGGCTTCGCAAAATGAAATATTTTATTCAAACTTACGGTTGTCAGATGAACCTCTCAGACTCAGAGCGAGTCGCGAGTGTTTTGGAACGTTTGGGGTATGAGAAATCGGAGACTTTGGAGAAGGCAGATTTCTTAGTTTTAAATACTTGTTCCGTTCGCCAAAAAGCAGAAGATCGGGTGACAGGACTTCGGCCTCACATGAAACGTTATTTGGAAAACAATCCAGGAATGAAGTTCGCTATTACAGGTTGTATGGTCCGAATCACTTCAACGCGTGAGAGTAAAAAGAAAGACCAACTGCTTCACCGAATGCCAGAAGTAGACATGGCTTTCCGTATTGAAGACGTAGCTCAACTGCCAAAATTGATTAAAGAAGTAGTGCCAGACATTGAATTTGAAGACACTTTGGATGATGGAACGCTTGAGAATTATTTCAAAATTGCTCCTAAGAAAGACGCTAATTACACAGTCTTTGTTCCTATTATGACGGGGTGTGACAAGTTCTGTACTTACTGCATCGTGCCTTACAGCCGAGGTCGTGAATATAGCCGAGATTTTGATGCAGTGATGGAGGAATGTGTAAAACATGTGGAAGAAGGCGCTCTCGAGATCACGCTTGTAGGACAAACGGTGAATACTTACGGACTCAGCTTTAGTGATCGTAAGTCTGGGAAATTTGATGACTATGAATTAAATCCTTTCGCAACTTTGCTTCGTGAGGTGGATAAATTGAAAGCCAAAGGTTTGAAGCGTCTACGATTCACTTCTCCTCATCCGCGAGATTTTCACGATGATGTGATTGCAGCCATGGCCGAATGTGAAACGGTTTCGCCGTATTTCCACATGCCAGTTCAATCGGGAGACAATCGAACGCTAAGACGAATGAATCGGAATTACACAATGGAGGAGTACATGACCATTTTGGCAAAAATCAGAAAAGCCATTCCAGACGTATCTATTTCCACGGACATCATTGTCGGGTTTTGTGGAGAGACGGAAGACGAGTTTCAACGAACTTTCGACATGTATAAGGAGTTGGAGTGGGATTGGTGTTACATGGCAAAATATTCTCCTCGTAAGGGTACTTATTCGGAGAAAAAAATTCCAGACGACGTTAGCCCCAAGGAGAAGTCAAAACGTTGGCACAGGCTCAATGTTTTGATGCTTTCTATCGCTGAGAAAAAAGCTGCAGCACTTTTAGGAAAAACCGTGAATGTTTTGGTGAATACTCAAATCGGAGAAACATGCAGCGGACGAACCGACGGATTCAAAGAAGTGAAATTCAAATCAGGACGACAGCTTATTGGGCAGATCGTCCCGGTGAAAGTTACCGATGTTCAAAGTATTGAAATCTTTGGAGACTTGGCCTAAGTAATGGTCCAAAGGTTTCGTGCGGCATAAGCAGCAGACAACGCTTGTTGTAGATTCATAAGGGAAATCACAGCTGGGTCATTGATTCCCACGAGAGAGGTGAGGTGAACACCATTTTTAGATGTAGAAACAAGTTTCCCAGATCCTTGTGCATCCCTTCGGATGGTACGAGATGGGTAGGCAATGTGCCATTCTCCTGGTTTTGTGCTTACTCGAGCAAGAACTCTACCATTTCCATCTAGGTATTCTCCCGTGGCTCCTTCTCCTAAAACATGAAGTTCGGCTAGGTTCGGATTGATAATCTGTCCTTCAACTAGCTTTTCTCGATTTACAGCAGCTCCAACTAGAGTAGGCATCATATTAGCCTGTTTAGTGCTTAGATTTGGTGCCGTTCCAACATAGTCCGAATCTGCTTGGCTTAGTTCTGTGTTTACGTTTTGTAGTAAAAGGTCCAGTTGTTTATTAACAATCTTTAAGATGTCTGCAACTCTTTCGTCGTCAAGTTCTAGCAGGGTAATTATTTCTGCTAAAGAAGGTACAAGTATCATACTTTGAGGAAAAGCAGACTCAAGGTTGAAGACAGGGCCTAGGTCTATTCGGGGTGAGGCTTCAGTTAAGGTAGCAGCTCCATGAGCCACGCCACTTCCCCAACCAACAACGCCAGTTCCTTCTTCACCTACCACTATGTGTTTACTGGTGTATCTGCCTTGAAAGCTAGGGCGTGCCGTTAAGGCAATAGTGTCACCTCTTGGCGGGAGTACTAATTTTGAGCCAGGATCAATCTCTCTATCAAATTCTTCTCCCCAACCACTACCACTAGCATTGATCTGTTGCTCTTGGTCAAAACCACGATCTTCAGAAGCTCCTGCAAGTTTAGTTCTTTCTTCTTGTCGAGGAAAAGCCTCTACCAATAGTGGACAATTCTCAATAGGAACTGAGTATGCTCTGTCTTCAAGGGTTCGTGCCATAAGCTAATGGGTTAGAGAAGTCATAGTGACTTAAGATATTAGCTTAGCACTGCTCGAATTCGTCGTATACCAGACGAACTTGACTGTTCTTTAAGTATCTTGAACTCGCTGCCGAGTTGACCGGTGCTGTCGACATGAGGACCTCCACAAATTTCCTTTGAGAAATCACCCATTGAGTAGACTTTTACTTTCCCATCGAGTTCACCTGCATATTTATCAACAAAGACTCCTGTGGCATTGGCCTCTTTCGCTTCTTTTACGGTCATTTCTTTGTAGCTGATTTGGTAGTCCGCTTGGATAGCGTCATTAACAATTTTTTCAACTTCAACAATTTGTTCAGGGGTGAGTTTGTCGTCATGGTTGAAGTCGAAACGTAGACGTTCAGCTGTGATATTTGAACCTTTTTGTTCAACGTGCGTTCCTAAAACTTGTCGCAATGCTTCAAGCATTAAGTGAGTGGCGGTGTGTAGTTTTTTTGTATCGTCACTGTGGTCAGCAAGACCTCCAACAAACTTTTGCTCAGCTCCAGCACGTGATTTTTCTTGATGTTTTTCAAAGGCTTTGTTGAAAGCCACTTCATCAATCTTAATGTTTTTTTCTGATAGAATTTCTTGAGTCATTTCAAAAGGGAATCCATGAGTTTCAAAGTAGTAAAAGGCACGGTCTCCTCGGAGCTGCCATCCTTCAGTTTGAAGTTTCTTAGCCATTTCTCGAACTTCACTCGTGACCTCAAGATCCATTTCACTCGCCGCCGCTTTGTGTTGACCACGTGTCTTCCCAATCAGAGGTCGAAGTGCCTGGTTGAATGTTTTCAAAGCTTCCGCTGAATTCACAATTTGAGACACCGCATTCAGTCCCATCTCAAGGTCCACTAGCTTGCTAGAGCTAGCTAATCCATTCAAGCCTTCAGTAACTTTTTCAATATCTTTATCAATTTCGGCTTCACCATTGGTAAGTGCTTTTTGGAATTTCTCTTCTTCTTTTTGAAGCTCAGTTAAAATTCGAGTCTTATTTTTTTCAAGTCCTTTGTAGAAATCAGAATAAAGTTCAATATAAATCTCAGCAATATTTGTAGTGAAGTTCCCTTTGATTCCAAGTTTTCGTCCGTGTCGAATGGCTCGTCGAATAAGTTTCCTAAGCACGTAACCTTGATCATTGTTGGAAGGCGTCACGCTTCGTTCGTCTCCAAGTAGGAAGGTAGCGGCACGTAAATGATCTGCAACCACTCGTTCACTTGTTTGATCAGATTGAGAAGCAAGATCTCGAATGAGATCTATGGACCCAGTAAATAATTCAGTTTCGTAAGCACTGCTCTTCCCTTGCATAATGGCCGTCACACGTTCGAGTCCCATTCCAGTGTCTACGTTTTGTTGCTCTAATTCTGTGAGATTTCCTTCTTCATCTTTATTGTATTGCATGAATACATTGTTCCAAATTTCTACCCAAGGAGTGACGTCGTCAGAAGGTTCCGTGTCCCACATTTTATCGGTTTCATCTGAGTTGTAGTAGAATATTTCACTATCTGGTCCACATGGCCCCGTGAGTCCCGCAGGCCCCCACCAGTTTTCTTTTTTATTGTAGGTAAAGATTCGTCGTTTTTGATCAGGAGTGGCCTTTTCAGTTTTAATGAAGCCAAGTGCTTCCCATGCCTTGCAGGCTTCTTCGTCAAAGGGGCAGTTCTCATCACCTTCAAACACCGTTACGGCGAGTCTGTCAGGGTTCAGCCCTAGCCCTCTTTCTTCAAGGGAAGAGGTCATAAACTCATAAGACATCTTAATGGATTTCTCTTTAAAGTAGTCACCAAGTGACCAGTTCCCAAGCATTTCAAAGAAAGTCATGTGAGTGTTGTCCCCAACTCCATCAATATCAACCGTTCGAAGGCATCCTTGCACTCCCACTAGTTGAGTTCCTTCTGGATGACTTTCTCCCAACAAATAAGGAATCAGTGGGTGCATCCCTGCCGTAGTGAAAAGAACGGTAGGGTCATTTTCAGGTAGCAAGCTCGCTCCATGAATCACCGCATGTCCATGCTTCTTAGAAAAGAAATCGAGGTAACGTTGTCGGAGATCGGAGGCTTTCATTGACTGGGGTTTAAGTAACGCAGATGCTATCACGTAGCAAGTGTCCAGACAAACCCTGGGCAAACCTGTTGGCATATGGCATAGTAGACATACCACTCAATTGATATGCCTGAAACCACTCCCGCATCTGTTAAACGCGTGCTGAGCTATGCCTCAGAAAGTATTTTTATTGTGGCTTTGGTGATGGTAACGCTTTTGGTTTTTATCGGAACTTTTGTTCGGGTGAATCGATTGTCAAATGTGGCTCAATACTTACCCTCTGAAACAGAGGCTTTTGTGGTGATGAATGCAGAAGACTATTTGAGCTCAGTCGGTGTTATCCCAAGTGTATTTAATGACATTTTGGGTGAATCAATTGCTAACTATGACTGGTTCAAGCGAGACATTGCACTCGCATGGGTGGACGGTGAGTTACTTCAGTTTCTTGAAGTGAATTCAAAAGCACAGGCCGAAACCTTTTTAGAAAGTTTGATGGTGGAAGGCGAGACTATGCTCGATCATCAAGATTACAAATGTTATGAAGTGACTCAGCCAAACTGTTACGCCTTCCGAGGAAGCTTTTTGATTCTTGGGAGTAGTGACGCTCTGGAAAGTTTAGATTCAGGTCTGGAGGCCAACTCAAATTATCAAAATGTAAGACATCGTTTGCCTTACAATACGAGTCTCTTTGCTTATGTGAATGCGCAGGAGGTGCGTCAGGACTTCCTTATCTCACTTGGAGAACTGAGTATATGGGAACCTGGTTACCTGGAGTCAGTGCTGCGGATTTTCCCAGCTTATGGTTTGGCCGTTAAAATGGAAAATGATGAGTGGACGAGTGAATCTTTTGTACCAGTAGATAAATCACTTTTAGATGGGGAGGCTTTCTTCCATCCTGAAGTGAAGTTTTATGGGAACTTGCTTGCTTACGCTCCAGAGGACTTGCAGTTTGAATGGACAGGAACCGAATTGCATTCCCAGCTCTCTGCCATGCTTTCACATTTAGACACTTTGAATTCAGCGGCAGGAATCGTTTTAAATGCAGACCTTCAATCACAATGGTCTAAATATTTTGGTAATGCAGACCTTGATGAATTCGGGCCAATTCTAAATCAGGAACAAGTGATTGCTTGGACTCCAAATGAATCCTTTATCTGGATGCTTGAGATTCAAGAAGAAGATCGAGATTTGGCGTTAAGTTTGAAGGATTTCTTTTTAGCTACTTACAATGAGGGGCAAAATTTAGAAGCAACAAAAGAGGAGTATAATCGAGACAGCTATATTGAAATCAAAGAAAATGGAGCTCCAAAGTATTTCCTAGCAGTACTGGAAGACTTGGCCATTGCTTCAAATAATTCAGATTATTTCTTTGAAAGTTTAGACCGATGGAATGGACGCAGTGACTTACGTGATATAGATCAGATGAACCCTGTCTTGTTGGGAGCTGACCAAGCCATTCGTCTAGACATGACGATCTTCCCAGAATCACATATAATAAACTTGTTGCTGCCAGGGATTAAAACTTGGATCAGCAGCACCAAAACTTTTGACGACGGAATTTACAATCGTTCAATACTTCAATTTTAATGACCATTCTTAATCTCGATATCGGACCAGAAAAAGGACACGTGGGAGAAGAAATTCCACGGAGCTCTAAGCACGTATTGAACCTGAAAAACGTAGACGGTAAAGCAAAAAACGAAGCTCACAAAGAAGTGACAGTGAACTTGAAGGAAGAAATCAGCTCAAAACGGAAAACAGATCGGATTTGTATTGTGGGTGATGTGCCAGATTCAAAAAGAGGTCTGGGGAGAATCCCAATGATTGCCGGAGCGCTCTTTATGATTGTGCTTCTCAATATGGGGCAACTCATGTTTTTAGGGAAACAAACAGGAGGTGAAACTCTCGCACTTGCGGGTGAAGCTTTCACAACAATGCAAAGTGCCGGCCAAGCCTTTATCTCTGGGGAGGAAGGGGCGGATGTGATGTTGTTTGAAGAGGCCGCGGAACTTTTACACCAGGTGGAGGAAGAGGCCGCGCCACTTTTGGCTCATCAATCTGTATGGCTTTCAGAACCTCAAGAAATCCAAAGTGTTCGTGCTCTTTTGGAGGCAGGACAACTAGTGACTCAAATTGGAACACATGTGGCCGAGTCGCGTCGTTTGATGGAAGATTTACCTGATGAGGGGTCACTCACCGATTACATAGAAATGATCAGCGTGGATCATCTTGAGCCAGCTGCGGATGACATCGCTACAATTAATTCTTTGCTTCAAAATGTTGATTTGAGCATGACGGACTATCAAGATTCTTTTGTGGAATTCCGAATGAAGTTTGAAGAAGCTTCCTCTGTTTTTGACCTATGGAGAGAGGCGAAAGAGCCAGTTCTTACTTTGCTTGGTGCTGATTTGCCGCAACACTATTTGATTCTCTTGGAAAATAATGACGAACTCCGACCAGGGGGTGGTTTCATTGGAAGTTTTGCGATTGCGGAAGTAAATGATGGGCGAATCACTGACTTAGATTTTAATGATGTTTATGATTTTGATGATCGATACTTTGAACATGTGGAGGTGCCTATCCATGAGCTGAAAGGTTTAACCACTGAGTGGAGATTACGAGATAGTAACATCTCGGTGGATTTCCCTACGTCAGCTGAGTATGCGATGCACTTCTTAGATATTGAGGGTGGACCAGGTGTGGATGGAGTGCTTGCCGTGAATCTTTCTGCCGCTCAGGCTTTATTGGAAGTCACGGGGGAACTCAGTGTTCCTAGTTTGAGTAAGTCACTTTCAGCGGCAACTTTCCCAACAGTAATTAGTACTTTGGTTGAGGCTAAAGTGAATGGAGACGGATCACCTAAAAACATTCTGGGTGAATTCCTTGATGCCTTTACAGTGGCCGCAGGAAACGAATCAATTCAGTTGGATCTGGGAAATGTTCTACTTGAACAGATGAGAAAGAAACAAATTCTGGTTTATCATAAAGACCCAGTGGTTCAAGATTTCATTGAGTCGATGGGAGTAGACGGGGGTATCCCAGTGCTTGGAGAGTTAGAAGAAGATTTCTTTATGCCTGTTTTTACTAATATTGGAGCGAACAAAACAGACCGATACATGGAAACTAAAATTGGTCATGACACACACATTCTTGAAGATGGAAGCATGGTCGCAGCGGTTACGATTGAGCGGACACACATTTACGATGATGCAACGGACGCTTGGATTAAATCAACCATGGCTGAGTATGGTTTCACGGCTTGGAATGAAGGGTTGGAAAAGACACTCGGAAATGATTTGAATGAAACGGGAATCCGATTGTATCTTCCTGAAGGAGTGAGATTCCTTGAAGTTCAAGGTGCTCACCGAAACGACTTCCAATTCTATTACGATCCAGAAATGGACCTGTCTTATTACTATTACGAAATGAATGTGGCACCAGGAAATGCCGAAAGCTTCACTGCGTTCTTTGCTTTACCATGGAATTTTGGAGGTGAATTTTCTGAATATAATTTCAGTCTCTTCAAACAGCCTGGTCTCAAAAACGTGACTTATCAAAAAACAGTCAAAGCACCTAATCACATGATGCTCTCAAGTTATCCATTAGCTACGGAATCACAAGTTGGCGTGGACTACACGCTACACGGTCCATTCAATAATGATGTTAGGGGAGAGGTTCTATTCCGTTAGAAGTTCTTCCTCTTAAACATAGTTTCTAAACTATCAAAAGTCAGAGTGACAATTGCAGGCCGTCCATGAGGACAGTGAGTGCAGTGTTTGGTTTTTTCCATGTCTCTAATGAGGGCCTGCATTTCAGGAAGAGTGAGTTGGTCCCCAAATTTAATGGCTCCACGACAAGCCGTGTAAGTCAGTAGGAATTCGCGAAGATTTTTGGTGTGGTCTTGTTTCCATTCTTCAGTAACGTCGGTGAGTATGTCTCGCACTAATTGTTCAGGGTTTCGTTTTTCTAGTCCGGCAGGAACGGCACGCAAAAGGAAAGTGTTTCCTCCAAAAGGTTCAATTTCAAATCCCATGGCGTAAAAGTCAGGACGATGTTCTTCCACCAATTTAGCGGCTTCCACTCCGAGGTCCATTTCAAGAGGAGTCAGTAGCACTTGCTTCAGTGGTTTGGCTTTTTCTAAGGCATCCATGAGCTGAGCGTAGCGAACGCGTTCATGAGCCGCATGTTGGTCTATAAGGACCATTCCTTCTTCACTCTCAGCAACGATGTAACAATTGGCTACTTGAGCCACAGGACGCAATTCAGTGCCATTTACAGTGAAAGTATCAGCTGGCTTAAACTCAGGAACTCCTGCAATAGATGAAGGAGAAAAACTTCGCGAAGCCATGGGCGTTCTGAGCATCGGCTTAAAGTTCAGTTGAGTGCTTTGAGATTCAGAGCTCACACTAATAACAGGACTAAGCATTTGACCTTGCAGCGCATGATGAACCGCGCCTCTCACCGCTCGGTAAACTTCTTGTTGATTCACAAATTTAACTTCCAATTTACGAGGGTGAACATTTACATCCACAAACTGCGGGTCGATATTTATATTCAGTAAAAACCACGGATATTTCTCATGCATCAACAGAGAATGAAAAGCTTCTTTCACGGCATGATTGATCAGTCGACTATCTATACTTCGGCCATTTAAAAAGATGAATTGGTATTTCCTTCCACTTCGAGCGAGTTCTGGTTTCCCAACAAATCCATCAATCAAAAGATTGGTCTGATGAAACTGAACAGGAATCAAAGCTTGAGACGTTTGGCCTCCATAAAGTGAGCGCACACGTTCTTTCATGGACTGAACGGGAAGATCAAAAACCTCACTGCCATCTCGTTTTAATCGGAAGGCTGTATTGGGGTGAGCCAATGCAAGGTTTGAAACCATGGTCAAAATATGTCCATATTCTGTTTTCTCTGTCTTCATGTATTTACGTCGCGCGGGAGTGTGTTTGAAAAGCCCACGAATACTGATGTCCGTCCCTTCCGGACAAGAGCTTTCTTCATGCGTGATCAATTTTCCTCCATCCACAAGATAATGAACACCAACGCGGCTGCCTTTTTCTCGGGAAAGCAATTCCACTTCGGCAATACTAGCGATACTCGCAAGCGCTTCACCACGAAATCCTAAACTCAAAATATTAAATAAGTCTTCTACTTTTTGTAACTTACTGGTCGCGTGTCTAGAAAAAGCTAGTGGAGCTTCTGAAAAGGAAAGTCCCATTCCATTGTCCACCACTCGAAGTTTCTTAAGCCCTCCGTCCTCAACTTCCACTGAAATTTGAGTAGAGCCCGCATCTATACTATTCTCAACCAACTCTTTAATGGCTGAGGCTGGCCGTTCAATAACTTCACCCGCCGCAATCTGGCTAATGAGTTCGTCGCTGAGTTGATGGATCTTTGTCATGGCTGCAGTATACCCATTGACTAGCTTTAGGCAAAAGTCATGACGCTTCTAAACCCTTCGGTGTTTTGATGGGTAACAATGTGGATTAGGTGCCCTGTCACCTTTGTGATTTCCCAATCTGCAACTAAATGAGTGTCTGCATAATTATGATCGGCGACTTCTGATTCATTATCAAAATTAAAGGTACCTTTAACTACTTCCAATGGGGCAGCTCCACCAAATGTGAATTGAACATGATTGTGAGCTTCAGGATTGTTCCACCCATCAAGATGGTAGGCATTAGCTCGACGGAATGGACGAGGATAAGTCTCACCAGCGTATTGCCAGCCCATTTTTACTAACGCAGGATTTTGTTCCTCTGCCATTTGAGCAATTTTGGTGACTAGCTGAGTACATGATTGCACCAAGGGTGCTTTATCTGTAAGCATTACAGGGCTCCCTTTTTTTTAGAGACTCTTTGATCTCATCAATTTCGGCACTATCAAACTCGTCATAGTGATCTACTGGGAGGTCAGAATCTCTATTTATGGGTTGAATAGAAATAAACTCTAAATTAGAGCCTTCCAAATCACGATATACTTCAAATTCTACATGACCTAAGTCACCTATTTGTTTTAGGAGGCCATCTATTAGTGATTGCAACTCTATTGATAGGGCTTGTGCATCCTCAACAGAGCCTATTTTTTCGGGAACGGATTTGATTTCCATAGACGTTTTTATATCTACTAATTATACCACAAAAGGCAAACACAACAAAACAAGGTGTAACTTATTGTTACTAGTCTAACTATATACTGGAAAATCGATTTTGTTGCGCAATTGGAAACGACACACCAGACACTTGACCTCGTAGCCCCCCTCTGGCATCCTTCTCAGGATGAGTAAAATCAATGGTGAGGCCAAAAAAGAGAGACATGAAAAACTCTACGACGGACAGTATCACTCAAGACTAGGAAAGTTGTGGTTTTATACCCGACGATTCATCAAAAAAGTCCTGCGTTTTGTGAGGCCTTCTCGAAGGCGATTCTCTCAATTCATGCATCCTCTAGACCATATGCCAGCGCCACGGCGTTTGTATTTTCAGATTAGTATCTGGAGTGTTGGTCTCTTGTTGCTGACTTCAGTGAATGTGAGTAATGCGGCTTATTTGGGGGGAGAGGGTGTGGGAGCTGAGTACGATTATCTAGTTTTGGAAATTGAAGGTTACCTCACCGATGATGATGGGTATTTGATCAAAAACATGCCTCTGGAAGGTGAAGCTATTTACGATATGGACAGAACAGAACGAACGGTTTATGAGGTCCAGTCTGGAGATACGCTTTCTGTAATTGCTTATCGATATGGGCTTTCAGTGAGCAGTTTGCGTTACGCTAATGACGCAATCGCTAATACAGATCGATTGAAGCTCGGGCAGGAATTGGAAGTTCCACCTCAGGATGGATTCTACGTAACCATTGAGTCGGGAGACTCTCTACTGGAATTGATGGAAGATTATGATGGAACTTTAGAAGACACTCAGCTTTTCAATAATGTAGGTGGAGATAATGATCTCGTGGTTGGAAAGGAGATATTTATTGTGGATGGTTCACCACCACAACCTGTCTACACAGCTACAACAACAAGCACGAGCTACACAACAACAACAACAACGAGTAGTTACGCTTCAGCAGCACCGGCGGTTTCTCAGTATGACATTACGGCGAGTGCGGAAGGGTGGATCCGACCAACACAAGGAGTCATAACTCAAGGTTTCCACGGAGGACATTACGCTTATGACATTTCTGATACGAGTAAGCCGCCTGTTTTGGCTGCTGCTTCTGGAACCATCATAAAAGCTTTCAACTCCGGATGGAATGGAGGATATGGACATTACATTCTGATCGATCATGGAAACGGTTACCAATCGCTCTACGCTCATAATGAAGTGGTTTACGTGAGTGTGGGAGATTACGTTGAACAAGGTCAGGTGATCGCCATGCAGGGGGCCACAGGACGTGTTTACGGAGTGACTGGGATTCATCTACATTTCGAACTGAGTTTCAATGGGTCTAAGATTTCTCCAAGTGTGATGGGGGTGTGGTAGAGGACAGTTCTAAACCCGCCGAGCCCGGGGCGGTTTTAGCGCTCGTCGGATTTAGGACCACCCTTGGTGGAGTGATCATATGAATATGTTAAACTTTAACTATGAAGAAAATCGCTCAATGGCTCATTCGTATCTATCAAAAGACAATCTCGCCAGATCACTCTTGGTTGAGACATCGTTTTCCTGGTGGTTACTGCCCGTATCGGCCGAGCTGTTCTCAGTACACTCATGACGCCATTGGAAAGTATGGATTTATAAAAGGCTTCTTTAAAGGGGCGTGGCGTATACTTCGTTGTCACCCGTGGACGAAAGGAGGACTTGATTTACCCTAAGATCAGGTCTAAAATCCACGCGGTTTTAACCCAAGACTATGACTGATCAAGATCTAAACATTCAGCCCATTCGGCGAGTGCTATTAAGTGTTTCTGACAAATCGAATCTAGTGCCTTTGGCTCAAAAACTTCATGACCACGGAGCGGAAATTCTCTCGACTGGAGGGACGGCAAAAGTGATCAAAGAAGCGGGGATTCCTGTGATTGATGTTTCTGAATATACTGAGTTTCCTGAAATGATGGGAGGACGGGTGAAGACTTTGCACCCAATGGTGCACGGAGGACTTTTGATGAGACGTGGAGAGGACGATGAAGTAGCTGCCGCTAATGGGATTAAGCCTATCGATATGGTGGTTATTAATCTTTACCCTTTTGCCGCAACGATTGCCAAAGAAGGAGTGACTGAGGCGGAAGCGATTGAACAAATTGATATTGGAGGTCCTGGAATGCTTCGATCAGCATCTAAGAACTTCAAATGGGTGACTCCACTTATTGACGTTGCAGATTACGAGTTGATCATGAGTGAACTAGACGAGCACAATGGAATTACTTTTGCGACGCGACGAAAACTAGCCGTTAAGGTTTTTGATAAAACCAGCAGCTACGACCGAATGATTGCTGACTATCTTACGAGCGTGGGAGACGCACCAGAACTTCTGGACCTTCATTACGAAAAAATTATGAGTCTTCGTTACGGAGAAAACCCGCACCAAAAGGCGGCCTTCTTCCGTGACCCTTCAGACAATTATCCAAATGTAACTAACGCTAAGGTGATTCAAGGGAAGCAACTTTCTTATAACAATATTATCGATATCAATGGAGCGCTTGAGCTAGTGAAAGATTTCGACCAAGCAGGATCATCAGTGATCAAGCACACAAATCCTTGTGGAGCGGCAACGGCAAGCAACATTACCGATGCCTTCAAGCTCGCTTACGAAGTGGACCCTCTTTCTGCTTTCGGATGTATTATTGCTCTCAACCGAGAATGTACAACCGAGATTGCTGAGTACATGCGTGAAAACAAACTATTTGTGGAAATCGTAGTGGCTCCTTCCTTTGAACAAGGTGCGCTGGATCTATTCGCTAAAAAGAAAAACCTACGAGTGCTAGAAACAGGTGAACTCACAAAGAATCCAAACCTACGAGACATCAAGTCTGTCGCAGGTGGATTGCTGATTCAATCGGCAGATCAAAAAGTATTAACAAAGGACGAACTCAAA
>JBLIGW010000009.1:0-17987 GCA_047635955.1 Oceanicoccus sp. | reverse complement strand
ATTATCCGTCACGCCGAAGAATAATGGGACTATTACCTGATTTTGGGATTTTAGGAATTAATGCAAGAAACCTCTTGTATGTTCGTCCTTTTAACAAAAAAAAGGCCGTTCGTATGGCTGATGACAAACTTAAGTCTAAGCACTTCCTTTCTGCGCGAGGAGTTCCGGTGCCAAAGCTTTACGCGGTTATTAGAAATCAAGAAGAGCTGGAGCGATTTGATTTCTCCAGCCTGCCTGCTTCCTTTGTTTTGAAGCCAAACCTTGGCTTTGGAGGGGAGGGGATTGTTGTTATTGTTGGGCGAAAAGAGGGGGCTTTTGAAAAAGCGAGTGGTGATTTGCTAACGGTTGAAGAATTGAGTGAGCATATTGGTGACATTTTAGAAGGGCGTTTTAGTCTTTCAGGAGTTATGGATACTGCTTTCTTTGAACAACGTATTATCTGTCATGACGACCTCACTAAATTTGCCTACAAGGGGCTGCCAGATATCAGAATTGTAGTTCACAATCTGATCCCTGTTATGGCGATGCTTCGTTTGCCAACCAGAGAGTCTGACGGGAAGGCTAATATCCATTTGGGAGCCTTGGGTGTCGGGATTGACATTGCTCGTGGTACAGCGACTCACATTGCCTATAAAGGGAAAATTATTGACGAGGTTCCTGAGGCAGGTGAAATTAAAGGTTTAAAGATTCCTTATTGGGATGAGATTCTTCATATCGCTTCCAAGGTTCAATTGATTGCCAATCTGGGTTATTTGGCTGTGGATATAGTTTTGGATAAAAATACAGGACCAGTTTTGCTTGAAATTAATGCACGTGCTGGTTTGGCCGTACAGATTGCTAACTTAGCACCACTTCGTAAACGTTTGGAGCGTATCCAGGGTGTCAAAGTTACTACTCCAGAGAAGGGAGTCCGAATTGCTCAAGATATGTTTGGAAATAAGATCGACAAAGAGGTGAAAAAAATCAGTGGAAAAGAGGTAATCGGAAGTCAAGAAAAGGTAACCATATTTGCAGCAGGAGGTTCTCGAATAGTTTGGGCTTCTATCAACCCTCTTTTAGAGAAAAGTATAATTGATAAGGATCTGATTGCTGTACTTGGTATCGATTCGCCTGATGAGGAGTCAGACACGGTAAAGGTTAAGTTCAACTTGGCTGAGAAGCGGATACAAACATTGGCACGGGTGGAGGACTTGTCTGGAAAAAGTTTTGATATGGTTTTAGGGCGACGTGATTTAAGTTCTTTCTTGATTGACCCCTCCAAGGGCAGGGATACACCATCGAAGTTGCCTCACTTTGATAAAACAAAGAAAGTAGAGGCTGTTGATGATAGAAAAACGAACTATCGTGAATTGGATCAAGAGTTGATTTCTTTAGATCGACAATTGAAACTACTTTACCACTTGAAGCCAGTTAATTTGGAGGAGGAGCGAAACTTATTTATGAAAGATCACTCTTACAACCCTCAATTTGTTTATCCTGAGTTTATGTTTGACCCTCTTCATTTGAGAGAAAAGCTTCGTAAAACTTCGAAAAAGATAGGTGATTCAGTTCTGTCAGAATTGTTCAAAGGAAAGTTGTTGGAAATTGATTTAAAAATTAAACTTTTAGAGTCTATCGGTACTGACAGTTTCACTGGAAACAGTATTGTTTTATTTGGTGAACCAGATGAGTCACTAAAGCGACAAGCTCAAAAGAAATTAGATCAAAAGCCAAAACATTTTACGAGGAGTAAGATGCTTTCCAGTGAGGAAATTATATATGAATTTGAACGTAGTTTTAAAGAGTATGGACTGGAGCAGTGGAAGGTGAAGTTGAAGAAAAACATGGTAGCCGTTGTAATGGCAGGGAAGAGAAACGCCCTAATGATGAGAGAGGGTGTTAGATTTAGTGAGAACCGTTTGCGAATGGTAGTGGCTCATGAAATTGAAACGCATATACTCACCGCTGAAAATGGGAAATCTCAAAATTATGGACTCTTTAATCGTGGTTTTGCTAATTATCTTCAAACCCAAGAAGGTTTAGCCATATGGAATCAAGAACAGGTTGCCACTCTGGAGAGTGAAAAAACTTATCGGCCCGCTGCTTTAGTTTTTGTTGTTGCCTTCGCAATGAAGCATGATTTCGCGGATACCGTTGATTACTGTAGAAAACTTGGTATGACGGTGAGTAGAGCTTTTCAAACAACAGTTAAGGTAAAGCGTGGCCTTGAGGATACTTCAAAAAAAGGTGCCTTCACTAAGGACATTGTTTACTTCAAAGGCTATCAAGAGATTAAGTCTTTTGTTGAAAAAGGAGGGAACTTGAAAGACCTGTATTATGGGAAGTACAGTCTTGATGATCTAGAGCTGATTAAGCAAGTGCCTTATCTTGTTGAACCTCGTTTGTTACCAAGTTTCCTACAGCATTGAGAGACTTGAATACCAATAGAGTCATGTCGTCATCTTGTTTGTGGCCTTCCATGAATCGACTTACATCTACGGCAACTTTTTCAAAAAGCTCATTGGCAGTGGTTTCACCTCTAGTGTGAAGTCTTAGTAACTCTTCAAGCCGTTCGAGCCCATAGATCTCTCCTGTTACGTTTTTAGCTTCATTTATTCCATCGGTATAGAGAACTAAGAAGTCACCTTTTTCTAATGTGAGTTCTTGTTCTTTGGAAAGGGGCCTATTGTCATCGATCATTCCTAGTGCAATACCTCCAGCAGGGATTCGGGTAACGGTATCTGTTGATGGTCTAACGTGAATTAGATATTCGTGACCCGCTCCAACCCATTTAAAAGTATTTCTTTCTGGGATCCACTCCAAGAGGATAAGGGACATGAACATTGTCGGGCGAAGATTTGGCTTTAGAAATCTATTGATCTGAGTGATCATGTCTAAAAGTGTGTCTGCAATTTCAGTGAAAGTGTCCATTAAAACATCAACCATGATCATGATTAAGCCGGCAGGAATTCCGTGCCCCGTTGAATCACCAATGTACATAAAATAACGACCATCTCTGTTGTAGAAGTTGTAGGCATCTCCGCCAATTTCAGAAGCAGGTCTTGTTTTTGCAGCAAGGTCCAAGCCTGGTACAGTTGGAAGTTCTGTGGGTAGTAGGTCACGTTGGATGGCCTGAGCTGTATTTACCTCTTTTACAAGGGCTTGGTGTTGTCGCATGTCAGTAGAAATGTTTTCCATGTTACGAGTCACTTCATTGAAGAAGTGGGCTAAGATACCCACCTCATCCTGACGTTTTGTCATAATTCGTCGGTAGTTCTTTCCGGTCAGTAATGCTTTCATTTCTAGAATGATAGAGCGAATGGGGTGGGTGACCTTTGTATAGATTATAAGAAGTGTCAAAATGTTTAATGTTGCGATTCCTGCGACAAGCTGAATTACCAAGTTTTCTGTGACAAAGCTTGTCGCAAAAGCGACTCCATAAGAAATCAATCCTGAGATTAAAATCCAAAGAAAAACGGAAGCGAAAATGGAGCGGCGTATGGGTGACATTACACCTATTATATTTACCCTTCCTTGTTTGAATCAAGCTTCAATTTGATCTGGTGTGCTTCTTGGTGAGCATTCAGCTTGTGGTAAAGCCTTCTTAGTGTCTTGAGTGTGTGGTCGTCCATCTCGCTTATGTGGCTGTACTCTGCGATTATACCGCTTATTTGGCGGCTAATGCTGTGCTGCATCTCATGCCTTAGGTCTTCTTCAAAACGAATAGAAAATCTTTTTAAAATTGACTCTACTTGGTCGTACCAAGGGTGATTCATGTCCGCAAAGCGGTCAATAATTAAAGGTGTCACGCTTTCGTCATCCAACTGTCCAAGGGCAATTATAGCCGTATCAACCATTTTAGTGTTTTCTGATTTAAGCGCGTGTTTTAGTAGTGGCTTTGCTTCTTTGAATTTAACTTCACCAGCACTTTCAATCGCAATGATTTGAGTTGATTCCTTTTTATTGTCGAACATTTGCTTCAGATAGTGCTTTAGTTCACTTCTTAGGCTAGGGAATTGCCAAAGGGCAATGATGCTTGCGGCTCTAACTTTTGGACTTCTGTCCTTTAGAAATGGCTCAAGATAGTATTTTAAATTGGCGTCATCAAAGAGTCTAAGCATTCTAATGTAAACATCTTGATGTGGGTCCTTTTCTTGAATTTTTGTAAGCAAGAAATCAGTGAGTTCACTCGGGGAGAATTCATAGAAACATTGCACAAGGCTTTCACGAATAGTCTCATTCTTCTCCTTTTCAAGTGATCGCTTTAAACTGGAAACTAGTCTAAAGGCGGTGAATGATCGCTTCATTAACTTCTCCTCTTCTGTGAAGGCTCGTAAGGCCTTTACAGCCGATAGCCGAAGCGTGTCATTCCCCGTTTCTATCATATCCAAAATAGCATTTATGCTTTCTGGGTCTTGTCGTTCTCCTAAAGTGTTTAATATGCTTTCTTTGATCACCTCAGACTCTGAATCTCTTTTTAATATCTTCAGTAGGGAGGGTGTAAAATGTTTATGGCCATTCTGGGCTAAAATTTCGATTGAATTCAAACGAGTAGGAAGATCCATCTTTTTTGTCAAATTTTGTTCTGACATCTCGGTGTACTTGTTGATTAGCTTGTAAACAACAATACTCATTAATGAGGCCATTATCACCAGTATTACATTGAGTATTGTTGTTTGAGTTACTCCTGAATAATTAAAAGCAACAATGGTTATCAAGAAGGTTCCAAGTATGGCGCCTAATGGTTTCATTATCCCTTGCATGAGTTCTTTTACCTCGTCACGTAGGGCGTGAGGAATGGAGTAATAGGTCGAATTGTAACTATTTTGAAAGAGCAAGCCTGTGAGCTCATAACTACCACGAGTGAGCACGGCAGTGTTGAAGTTAAACTTCAAGGTTAAACCTATCAGGTTCAATAGTGAAATTAGGGGGTGAATCAACATGCTTGGCACCACTCCCAAAGATTGAAGTAATCGACTCGCAATAATCAGTTGAATGAAAAGTGCAGCTGTATTGAATATAACATGTAGTGTCCCTAATTTTTGGGTCAGTTGATGTTCGTAGTATTGAACTTGTTCATCTGTAAATCCTTCACTTGCCAGCACAACCCCAAACTCATCATAGGAAAGCAGAGTTTCTTCTTGTACCGAATAAACTTCTTGTTGAATAGCTTTCGTGTACTGAAACTCCACCATATTCATCATTCCCCAGTGTAGTAGGACAACTATCATTATTCCCTTTAGAAAAGGAACCTTCTTTAAGGTCTGGATGCTTTCACTGATTTTTCTCTTTTTATTCGCCTTTTCTTTTATCCCAACTAGCTTTGGAACGTCGAGAGTTTTTGCATTGAAAAACAAAACGATTGGAAGAATCATAAGTATGGCTAATGCCCATATGATTATGAACTTATAGGCTGAAACATTTGCTGCGAATAGTGTTAAAACCAGTCCACCTGCAATCGCACCTATCGTTTCAGCGGACTCAATAACGGGGAAAGTTCTTTGACTCTCTAGCGGTGTAAATAGATCCTCATTGAAGAGCGAGATAAATATATTTAATTGAGCCAGGAACACTGACGCTGCGACTAGAAGTAGAATAAAAAACGCAAAAAGATTGGTTTGAATGAATAATATCGATGTTAAAAGGGTGGCAGCAGCCGCAATTACAGTGAAACTTATGAGTACTTCTCGTTGTAGTTTTTTAACCCAATGTCTGAAAAATGTAGTTCCAAGCATTACCATTAAGGCATTTGCTAAGAATAAAAGTGGAAGTAGGTTGATTCCAACTTTACTTAGAAAAGTTGCAATCAAGACACTCCAACCAACAATAAATCCGAACCTGCTTAAAAAGATCATGCTCCATGCTACAAGCACTCGTGGCCATTCTTTTTTCGTTATGTTTAGTATTTTCCCAATATTTATCACTCTTTTGACACTTATAAATAATCTAATAATTCTATCATATTTTGAGAGTATTGCCAAGGTCTCTCAACCTGTTTAAAATATGTTTATGAATAAAAAATGGTCATCGGTAAGCATGGGGGCAATCTTGCTGGCAGGATCTGCACTTATAAGTAAAGTTCTCGGCGTGATTCGAGATATGGTTATTGCGTCTGTTTTTGGAGTGGGAAGTTCGGAAGGAATATATGCTTTGGATTCGTACTATGCGGCGTTTAGAGTCCCCGATTTGATTTATACTTTTTTGGTTGCGGGCGCTATGTCTGCGGCTTTTATTCCACTTTACACACAGCTTAAAAAGAAATCTCAAAAGGAGGCTTCTTTATTCGGGAGTAGCGTGATTCACGCTTTGTTGATTCTTTTGCTTATTGGTTCGGCAGGAATGTGGCTTTTGGCTCCTTATTTTGTTCCATGGATAACGCCTGGTTTTACAGAAAGTTTACAATCTCAAACAGTTGTTCTGACAAGAATAATGTTGATATCTCCCTTGTTTCTTGGTTTGAGCGCTATTTTTCAAGGAGTAGAGAACTCTCATAAACATTTTTTAGGTATTGCTTTAGCGCCGCTCGTTTACAACCTTAGTTTGATACTGGGAGCGTGGTTTTTTGGAGAAGCTTACGGGGTTCAAGCTTTGGCTTGGGCGGTTGTGATTGGTTCGGTTTTTCATTTTATTGTTCAGTGGCCAAGCGTATGGAAAACCCCTTTTAAGCATCAGTGGGTTTGGCAGTTGAAAAGTAAAGCTATGAAAGATTTGGTCTTTTTGACCGTGCCTAGATTGTTTGGAATTGGCTTGTCTCAATTCAGCGTTTTGATTGATACCGTACTTGCCTCGCTTTTAACTCTAGGGAGTCTCTCTATTTATAATTATGCTTTGAATTTGCAGTCTTTGCCTCATGGAGTTGTGGCTGTTTCAGTTTCGGTTGCTGTGTTTTCAACTCTGTCAGAACACGATGAAAACCCGGTTGAATTTAAAAAAACACTATTCAAATCTTTACATTCAATTATGTTTTGGGTGTTTCCTGCCGTGTTTGGTTTGTTTCTTTTAAGAGCAGAAATAGTAGAGCTATTGTTGTTCCGTGGAGCTTTTGATTCTGATGCTTTAGCTCAAACATCAATGATGTTAGGAATCTTTGTGTGGGCGGCTTTGGGGCAAAGTCTTATCCCTTTGTTTGCGCGTGCTTTTTACGCATTAAAAGATACTAAAACTCCAGTTTTGATAGCTTTTTTCTCTGTTGGGATCCAAATTGCACTAAGCTTGATTCTGATTTTGGTTCTGGACCTACCTGTGTGGGCACTCGCTATTTCTGCAATTGTGGCTTCAGTGATAAACGCACTACTTCTGCTTGTGTTTATGAATGCAAAGATTAAGGCTTCTTTCTCTGACTATTTAGGGCGAAAGCAAATTCTGATTTTCTTAAACACCTCTTTGATGTCTGGCTTGATCTTGATCTTACAAACTTTTTCTTATCCAAGTTTGATTGTAGAATTGAGCTTGATGATTGCCTTGGGGGGCGGTGTGTACTTAGGTCTTTCAAAGCTTAGCCGAACCACCCCTGGGTCACTTTGATTTCAAAGCGATTCGCCATGTTCAGACTGTTTCTTGAGTGTGATCCGGTGTATATCTCGACGGTGAATTTACCGGTTCTTGATAGTGGGATTTGAAGGCGGTTTTTCCCGGATCTTAACTGGAAGCCTTTTTCTTTCAGGATCTGCGTTCCTTCTAAAACTCTATACACTCCTAGTTTTACGTTACCAACGGGTTTCAGCTCTAGAGTTAGCCCTTTTCGTTTACGTATTCTCTTCTTCACCGTTTTGGTGAAAATTAAACTTCTTTGGGCGAAGTTTTGAGTGTAATAATAAACGCCTCTATCTGATTTGTGAACGCCAATTCCAACACAATTGTAGCTCTTGTTCAATATGTTAGCTCGGTGTCCGGGGCTGTTCATTAGGCCTATTTCTGCTCGGATAACGGGGTGAGAAAAACCGCCAATTTTTGCTAGATTTTCTCCTGAAACTACATCTGAAATTTTAGCATCAAGGTAACGATCTGAGTGAGACTGGCCTGCAAAATTTGTATGATCAAAATAGTCCAGCTTGGCCATGTCTTTACTGTGAGCTCGGGCTACGTCACTTAAGTCATCTTGCATGAAAAGTGATTTGAAACCGTGCTTTTTCCGGTCTTTATTAACTAAGCGAAGCATAGTCCACTCCATTGTTTTTAAACGTTTTGGAAAGAAAAGGCGTCGTAGTATGTAGATCAAGAAGGGTCCAAATCCCATGATGGTGTGGCGGTGAGTAGGAGGTCTGGCCCACATTGTCGCACATTTTTGATCTTAAAACTATCTTGAGACTCTCCCTCAAAGAAAGGCACGGCTTCATTCCCAAGTAATCTTGGGGCATAAAATACTTTCATTTCGTCCCAAGCTTTTTCATTTATAAACTGACTGTGAACGGTGCTACCCCCCTCAACCAATACGGAAACAACGCCCATCTCATAAAGTTCTTTAAATAGATTTTCAAGGTTTTTTGCTTCCATTATTTTGTGATTTTCATCTCTAAAGATTTGCAAAGAAGGGTCTAAATCACGCTCTCCCTTCCAAACCAGTCGTAAAGGGTCACGGCCTTCAATCAGGCGAACACCTAGATGTGGGTCATCCGCTATAACCGTGCCAGCTCCAACAAGAATCGCATGATGTTGGTGGCGCATTACGTGGGTGAGTTTCTGAGCAAGTTGAGAAGTGAGCTGGGTTGATGAATCTCTATTTTTAGCAATTTTCCCATCCAAACTTAGTGCTGCTTTCAAGGTTATGAATGGTCGTTTCTTTTCATGAAAAGTAAAGAACTCTCGATTCAACTGTTTGGCCTGGTCTCCCAAAAGTCCAATTTCGACTTCAAGACCTGCGGCCTTTAAAACTTCAGCGCCATTTCTACTCGGATCTTTTGAGGCAATAATAATTTTTTTTATTCCACTTTTGATAATAGCTTCGGTGCAGGCGGAGGTCTTTCCAACATGGTCACAGGGTTCAAGAGTTACGTAAATTGTCGCTCCTTCTAGACTTTGTTCACAAGAGTTTATGGCCATTACTTCAGCATGTGGGTCTCCATGTTTATGATGAAAACCTTCACCAATTCGTTCGTCGTTTTTAACAATAACCGCCCCGACCATTGGGTTGGGTAGCACAAATCCACGTCCTTTTTCGGCAAGCCGCAGGGCGCGTCTCATGTGCCAAGCTGGAGTGGGGGAGTTAAACACGTTTTAGGAGGTGACCCATCTTATCTTTTTTCGTTTTAAGATAATCTTTAGTGTGTTCATGTGGAGAAAGCTCCAAAGGCACTCGCTCAGTGACTGTTAATCCATAGCCTTCAAGGCCAATGATTTTTTGAGGGTTGTTTGTTAAGAGGTGGATGCTGCTTAAGCCAATGTCTTTTAATATTTGTGCTCCAATTCCATACTCACGTAGGTCAGCTTTGAATCCTAGTTTTTGATTGGCTTCAACCGTATCCAAACCTTGTTCTTTCTGAAGTTTGTAGGCTTTCAGTTTGTTGACTAGTCCAATTCCTCTACCTTCTTGTCTCATGTAAAGAATAACTCCTTCACCACGTTCAGAGATAATAGCCATTGAGGCTTCTAGCTGAGGGTGACAGTCACATTGAAGAGAGTGAAAAACATCTCCGGTCATGCATTCTGAATGAACACGCACTAGTACATCTTCTTTTCCTTCGATTTCTCCCATAGATAAGAGGACGTGAGTTCGGTCATTTGTATCATTCTTGTAGGCAATCATTCTGAAATTACCAAATTCAGTTTCTAATTCAGTTTCAACTTCACGATGAACCAGTTTTTCGTGTTTTCTTCGGTAGGTGATCAACTCTTTGATTGTAATGATTGGCATGTCATGTTTTTTTGCGTATTCAAAAAGATCATCACGTCGTGCCATCTCTCCATCTTCTTTTGCAATTTCACAAATAACGGCTGTGGAAGAAAGCCCAGCTAAACGAGCTAGATCAATAGCTGCTTCAGTGTGGCCGGTTCTAACTAGTAC
Source organism: Oceanicoccus sp. (assembly GCA_047635955.1). Classification (GTDB taxonomy): domain Bacteria; phylum Patescibacteriota; class Gracilibacteria; order UBA1369; family 2-02-FULL-48-14; genus WFTC01. Next base: position 8,008 of record JBLIGW010000009.1, on the reverse strand, counting down.
GCCACCTTTCTTGGCTCTTAGAGGGAATATGTGACCCGGTCTGGCGAAGTCAGTGGCAATGCTTTTGGGGTCGGCCAGGGCGTTGATGGTTTTACAGCGGTCACTTGCCGAGATTCCTGTACTTGTTCCTAGCTTGTAATCTACGGAAATCGTAAAGTTACAATTGTGAGCTTCTGTGTTCTCCTTTGTCATTACTCCCAAATTCAATCTGTCTGCAATGTCTTCACTTACTGGTACGCAAATAAGACCGCGCGCTTCTTTCATCATGAAGTTTACGGTCTCATTAGTAGCAAGTTCTGCAGCCATCACGAGGTCTCCCTCATTTTCACGATCTTCATCATCAACTACGATGATTAATTTTCCGTGACGGATAGCGTTAATGGCATTTTCTATAGTACTCCACATATGTGTGAAGACTACACTGCGTAACGGATGAATTCCACTACATTTGCACCACCAAGTAATTCTTCGATACGTTTGTCTGGATTCTTTACGAAAGGCTGACTTAGTAGAGCGCTTTCTTCACGGAATTTTCTTTCTTTTCCTTCCATGATTTTCCCCATAATTTCAGCTGGCTTTCCTGCTAGTTGTTCAGCCCAAATTTCTTTTTCTTTAGCTACGACTGCGTCATCTATGTCGCTAGGAGAAAGAGTAGTAGGGTTCATTGCTGCAATATGCATAGAAATGTCGTTGGCAACTTCTTCACTTGAACCGTCGATAGCAATAGCTACTCCAATCTTTTTGTTTAGGTGAATGTAGCTACCAATTGTAGCTCCTTCAAGAATTCGTTGTCCAACAATGACAATTCGTTCACCCATTTGGATGTTTAGGTCATCAATTTCTTTAGAAAGATCAGCGTCTTGTCCTTCAGCAAGAACTTTAACAGCTAACTCGTCGATTTTAGCTTGAAAGTCTTCGTTTTTAGAAACGAAATCAGTTTCACAACCAATAGCAACGATAGCAATTTTACCTGCTCCTTTGCTTACAGATACTACACCGTGTTCTGTTTCCCTGTCTGAACGTGAAGCGGCTTTAGCTGCTCCTTTCTTACGTAGAAGTTCAATTGCTTTAGATTCATCTCCTTCGGCTTCTTCTAGTGCTTTTTTACATGCAGTAGCTGAGATTCCAGTTCGGTCTCGAAGCGATTTGATTTGATCGAGTGTTATAGCCATAAAATTGGGTTATTAGTTGTTGTTATTGGGTGTGCTTTCCTCACTTGGCACAGGTGTGATAGATATCTCAGGTGTTGTAGGAACACTTGGTGCTGGTTCTGGAGTAACTGGAGTTGCTACAGGAGCAGGTGTTGGTGCTGGTTCAGGCGCTTCTTCAACAACTGGAGGTGCTGGTTCTGCTACAGGTTCAGGCTTAACTTCAGGAGTTTCTTCAACAACTGGAGTTTCTGGTTCTGGAGTTGCTACCGGTTGAGTTGTAACTTCAGGCGTTTCTTCAACAACTGGAGGTGCTGGTTCTGGAGTTGCTACCGGTTGAGTTGTAACTTCAGGCGTTTCTTCAACAACTGGAGGTGCTGGTTCTGGAGTAACTGGCGTTTCTACAGGAACGGCTACAGGTCCAACTTCAGGAGTAGGCTCACTAACTGGAGCTTCTGGTTCTGCAGTAGGCGTAGCTTCAATTGGAGCTGAAATTGGTTTTTTAGTTGCTACCGGTTGAGTTACAACTTCAGGAGCTTCTTCAACAACTGGTGCTTCCACAACTGGTACTCCCATGTTTTCTTTGTGTCCTTTTCCGAACCACTTATCTACGGGAATGTTTTGAGCCCAAGATGAAACTCCTGGGATGCTCCATTTAATATTTTTATACCCATGGAAGGCTCCAGCGATAGCCGCTACTAGCCAAATAAGGTTTAGAACGTAACCTATTCTTGCGTGAACTAGTGCAGACACAAGTACGCTGATCAGCCAAAAGAGGGTTAGTCCTGCTCCGTTCTTGGCGTGAAACATTAGAGTTTCATCTTCTAGTTTTTGCAAGGCAGCAACAATGAACAGAAATGGTACATAAGCGATAGCCCCTTGAATGTTTCCAGAGGTTTTCGCTGCTTTTGGTTCAGTAACCATTGCTGTAGTTTCAGTAGTGTTTTCCTCCATAATGGCGTGGATTAGGAATTATTTCTTGTTTTTCTTCTTACCTGCATCGATAGCATCACCGATAGTACTCATTAGGTATGAGATTGACTTAAGGGCGTCGTCATTACCTGGAATGATGTATTGAATTCCAGATGGATTTACGTTTGAGTCACAAACGGCAACTACCGTGATTCCAATTTTAAGAGCTTCTTGTACTGCGATCTTGTCACGCATTACATCAAGTACGAAAACGATGTCTGGTACTTTTTCTAGGTCAGAAACCCCTCCAAGAGCAGCTTCCAACTTAATAATCTTCTTTCCGAGATTTAGAGCTTCTTTCTTCGTGTATTTTTCAAATTCACCTGATTCTTGTTCGATTTTGAGTTTGTTCATGTAACGAACTCGAGCTCGAATAGTTTTAAAGTTAGTAAGAAGTCCTGGGATCCACTTCTTAGTTACGTAAGGCATTCCGCTACGTTCTGCTTGTTCTTTAACAATGGCAGTAGCTTGTTGCTTTGTGCTTACAAAAAGAACTGTTTTACCTTGTCCGCAAGCGGCAGTAAGGAATTCAGTTGCTGCATTCATACCTCGATAAGTTTTATTGAGGTCAAAAATGTGAACTCCGTTCTTCTTACCGTGAAGGTATTCAGACATTTTAGGGTTCCACTTTGAACTTCGGTGACCGAAGTGTACTGCGTTTGCGAGCATTTCTCGCATAGTTGTTTTCTGATCTGACATGTTTCCTTGGGGTTAACGCTCTTACCGTTTCATGTCTTGTTTTTTCCCTTTCGGGCAGGACCACAAGATCAACGATAGAACTGGATTTAAAGCGATGGGATTATACCTGTTTTATATTGAGGCGCAAGTACAAAAGGAGGTACAATAAAAAAGCAATGTAGACCCTTGCCCGGTCACGGGAAAAGTGCTATAATAATTAGAGATATATCTTCAAAAAACATGGAAAACCTTCCAGACGCAGCGCCAGAGCAGATCACAGATATTGAGATTCTCATACCAACTCAGGCTTACTTCCTGTCTGGTATTCGTGATTTCGTACTACATTTGACTCAGAATATGACCGGATTCTCTGAACGTTGGGCTTTTCGTTTTCAGGCGGTGGTTGATGAGCTTTGTAATAATGCCATTGAGCATGGAAGCGCCACAGGGCAAAAGATTAAAGTAACTTTGATTAGTACGCCAAACAAATCACTTGAGGTGATTGTTGAAGACACAGGAACTGGTAAGGATCAAATGACTCCAGAACAGATGGTGACTCTATATAAGGAGCGTCAACAAATGGTTTCTGATCAGTACCTTGGTTTCCGTGGACGAGGTCTGCCAAAAATTGTTGGTGGATGGAGTGACGAGATCTTTTTTGAGAAAAGTGAGCTTGGTGGTTTAAAGATTAGAATCAAAAAATATTTACGAAAAGAGGATGACGAGGTATCCTCTGCCAAGAGCAGCGATCCGACTCATTTAGTTCTACAATAAAACAATTCACTCTATGACAGACGTACAAATCAATGTTGAAGACCTAAGTGGGCTTCCAGAAGGTAAGTTGGGAAAGCTTGTTCACGTTGTTGGACAACTGGACGAATCAAACGTAGATGAGAAAGCAAAAGAAATTTACGCATTGATTGAAGCAAATCCTCAAAACCTAAATCTTGTTTTTGATTTTGCAGGTCTGGAATACATGAATTCAAAATCAATTGGCTATTTAACCGATTGGTACAGTAAAGTTTCTGCTTCTGGTGGAAAGCTTGTTGTCGCAGCAGCTAGGGAAAACATTGTAGATATTCTTCAGGTAGTGGGTCTGACTCAACTTGTTAATATGTACGCAAGTGTTGACGAAGCTAAGCTTGCCCTGTCACAGTAGAGACCCTTTAGACTCTACCCGTGATTGATAAACTCAAGATTGCTATTGTTTGTGACTGGCTTACTGTTTATGCAGGAGCTGAGAGGGTTATTTATGAAATGCATCAGCTTTTCCCGAATGCTCCCATTTATACAAGTCTTTATAGAGCGGACGCTTGTCCTCTTTTTGCGGATGCAGAAATTCATGAGTCTGGTTTAAGGTTTATTCCTGGAGCTCGACGTGCTCATCGTTTGCTTTTCCCCTTGATGCCAAAAGTTTTTGAACGGATGGACCTGTCTGAATATGACATTGTTATATCTTCGAATCACTCAGCTTCAAAAGGGATTATTACGAAGCCTGAAACCTTACATTTCTCTTATTGTCATTCACCAGTTAGGTATCTTTGGGACCACTCCCATGGTTACAGGAAAGCCTTTAAGAAGTTTGCACCATTGCGATGGCTCTACAATCCAATCATTCACCAGAATAGATTGTGGGATCGAGTTGCGGCGGAGCGTGTGGATTGCTTTGTTGCAAATTCTCATTATATTTCGGCTAGAATTAAAAAATATTATGGGCGAGATTCAGTGGTTATACATCCACCTGTTGATTTAGAACGATTCACTGTTCACAAAAAGAAAGACAATTACTATTTGGCGGTGGGGCGATTGATTCCTTACAAGCGTTTTGATTTATTGGTTCAGGCTTGTACGGAAATGAATCGGACTCTGAAGGTAGTTGGGACTGGACCTGAAATGAAACGACTGAAAAAGATGGCTGGGCCCAAGGTTGAATTCCTGGGGAAGGTGCCGGATCAAGAGTTAGAAAAGCTTTATCAAAAGGCCAAAGCTTTGATTTTTCCGCAGCTGGAAGATTTTGGAATTGTGCCACTTGAGGCCATGGCTTGTGGTACACCAGTTATCGCTTACGGAAAGGGTGGAGCTTTAGAAACCGTTAAAAGTGGCGTGGGGGGGCTTTACTTCACTGAGCAGAATTTGGAATCTTTGAAGAATGCAATTCATCGTTTTGAAAGAAAAGAATGGTCAGCAATGAAGGTTCACAACAGTATAAAACATTTTGGATCTTCTCGGTTTAAGTCAGAGTTACGTCATGAACTTGAGTTTGCTTGGAAAGCCCATCTTAAAATGTTAGGCTAGGGTCATGAAAAGACCTTGGAAAAAATACTTCAACTTTACGCTTACCGTGCTTTTGGTGAGTCTGATTGGTACTTCACTTTACGTGAATGCTCAGCCAGAAATTGAAGAACGTGTGGCCCTTTATGTGACTTTGGCAGCGCAGCCATTGGAAGGGGAGTCTTCTTCTTATGAATTGCAACGTGCCGCTGAGCACTTTTCTGATATGGTTTTAGGTTGGACCGTTGAGCCCGGTTTTGAGCTCAGAGATGATCTTGTTTTCTCAGGAAGAAGGCAGGAAAAACAAAACTTACTTTTCACTATAGAGTCTGAGAGTGAAGCTGATGGAGTCTTACTTCTTGAAGCAATTCAGACTAAAATTGATACTTATAATGATGCTTCTGAGTCAGAATATGTTATTGCCTTGGCTAGCATTTCTGACATTGATCAGGTTCTAAATAAAGCGAGACTCGTGTTTGGAGCTCTTTTATTGTCCTTTTTGACTTCTGTAGCTGTGATTTTCACTTATGACACCTACCACAGTTATCGCCGTTGATTGTCGATCACTTATTGATGAGCGTATTAGTGGAGTGGCCACTTACACTGTCAAAATGATTCAGGCTTTGAAGCAGAATTCTAATTTGGAATTGCTTTTGTTTTATCAAAATGGGAAAAAGGCAGAACATTTGCATAAAACTTTCCCTGAGATCCAGTGGGTTGAGAAGTCATCAAACTTTTTTCACCTCAAGTGTTTGCTTAAAAGGCCCGCACTTCCGGGTGCTTATTTCTCCAAAAAACCTGATTTGATTTGGATGCCTGATCGCAGACCCTTTTACGAAACAAAGCTGCCAGTGGTTATGACTATTCACGACATGGTTCCCACCAAGTTACCGCGCTCTTTGTCTTGGAGGTCTCGGCTTTGGCACACTTTATTCCCAACTAAGTCTCTAATTAAATATGCTGACGGGCTTTTAGCTCCAAGCTTTACTGTTGAGCAAGATTTACCGCGGAGCATTCCCCGTCGAGTGACTTATGAGGGAGGGGTGCTTAAAGGTGATGGGGTTCTACCCAAACGATGTCCGAAGAAATTCACTTTTATTCTGGCTCCTTTGGATCCACGCAAGCGTGTGAACTGGGTTCTAAAACTAGCCAAAGAGTTTCCCAAAGATAAGTTTGTTTGGGCGGGGGTGAAAAGTGAGGACCCTAGGTTTGCAAAACTTAAAACTAAATTAAGCTCAAACATTAAGGTTTATGGAGAGATTTCAAATCAAGAAAAAATTGGCCTTATGAGGCGAGCAGAGTGTTTGTTTGCACTGAGTGAGTATGAAGGCTTTGACCTGCCTGTGCTGGAGGCTGTGAGGCTTAAGTGTCCAGTTGTATTGAGTGACATTTCCGTTCATCGTGAGCTCTACAGGGGAACGAATTTTGTTTCAAATTATGAGGAACTTAAGACGGAATACTTAAGGTCTCGAATTGGGAAACTTTCTATTCCAAAAACTCGCGGCGTTTACACTTGGGAGAAGTCGGCCAAAACGGCTCTACTTTTTTTTCATCGTATAATCGAGAACAAAAATAGATAGTATGGTTGCTACAGGAACCGCAACGATCATTCCTAGTATTCCTAGAAGTTGATACCCAACCAACATTGCAAGAATCACAATGATTGGACTGAGTCCAACGGCTTTTCTCATAACCATTGGTACAAGGACGTTACCTTCAAGCTGTTGAATTATCATTAAAGTGATGAACGCCCAGAGCAATAGCCATGGAGAATGGTTGAAGGCGACGAGAAGCGCTGGAATAGCGGCTATGAAGAATCCCACTACTGGGATTAGCTCACCCACTCCTGCTAGCATTGCTAGTGTTAAAGCGTAATCTAGACCAAGTAGGCTGTAAGCAATCCAAGACATAAAGAACATGATTACCATAAGTATCATTTGACCACGAAGCCATAGTCCAACTTTGTTTTTAACGGCTTCTGTTTTCTCAATGATGTAAGCCCCATGTTTTGAAGGGAAAAGTGAAATGAAGAATCGATCTACGCCTTTCTCGTCAACAATAAGGAAGAATGTGAGAACTAGAACCATAAAGAAGTTTAGTATTCCATCAAAAATATTTTTAATTGCTGAGAAAGTGTCACCTGCAATGGATTGCAACTGAGCTCCAAGTGATTCCAAATTCTCTGAAACTTGTTGCAGTATCAGCTCGCTGTCGGCTGAGCCAAGTGCGTCACTCAAAAGGCTTTGTAGAGTTTGTCCAAACAGGAAGGTGGCCTCACCATTAGTTAGGTTACTGATCAAACCTCCTAAGTTGCTTGCTAGCTCAATGATCTGTGAGGCCATTAGCGGTACAAGTTTAGAGATGAAGAATACCAATCCTGAGAGTAGGACTATGAAAATCCCAATCACACTAATAGATCGTGGAATTTTATATTTTTCTAGAAACTTCACGGTAGGGTCCAGTGCTGCTGAAAAGAGAACTGAGACGAAGAACACAATCACGATGTCTGCAATTTCCCCTAAAAAGTTAGTTAGTAGAACCAATCCGATTACAACCAGTGTCGCTTTTGCCACACTTATACTTGAGAAGTGCACGAGTAGTTCCTCTTTTTTCTTTGCTTTTGCTCGATCGTTTGGTCTCTTGCTCTTCTTTGATTCTACCTCTTGTTCTGCTTTTAGCAGACTAATGGTCTTTCTCATTTTACTAATTTGAGAGCTCGTTTTTTTTATGAATTTACTGATGTTCATTTTGATTAGGCGGTGATGAGAAGTAATAAGAAGTTTACAAGGATCCAGGCAAGGCTAGTTAGTATCAAGCCTCCAATCGCAAATTTAATAATGGTTTTACCTTTTTCTTTATCGTCAGATATACCACCAGCAATGTAGTAGTAAGCTCCCACAAGAATCATAAGCACTGAAAGGAGACCTGCGATTCCTATT
>JBLIGW010000008.1:0-23743 GCA_047635955.1 Oceanicoccus sp. | reverse complement strand
AACAGGGTTAAAACTATGACGAGAACACATCTTAAGGTGCGTGTCTCGTGCTTAGGTTTGCGTTCTTAGTTCAGACGGCTATAATGATATGAAACATCAAGAAAAGATGCTTTCCAAAAAGAACTAGAAACAAAAACAAAACGTTCCTTGAAAATTCTGCTTTGTGTTGGTGAGGAGTGACTCCCTTGCCCAGGAAAGTTAACGACTTTCTATCCACGCCTTGTGAATGACCGATACTTCGGTTGACCTCATCCACACTCCAGGCAGCCTTGGATCGGCCATAAATAAATCCAGAATGAGGCAGATGAAAAAACAAAAACAAAAGTAATTTAGTCTTTACTTTAGAACCAGCCTTTTTTCCAACTACGGCTCAGTAGATGAATTTCTATTGATAGCCAGGAAAGAAGACTGGTTTTCTTTTATCTGATATTATCTCACTATGAAAGAAACTATTGTTTTAGGCGGAGGTTGCTTCTGGTGCATTGAAGCGGCATTACAAATTGTGCCCGGGGTACTTTCAACAAGTCCCGGCTATTCAGATGGAGAAACAGAAAACCCAAATTATAAAGATATCTGCACAGGAACGACGGGTCACGCTGAGGTGGTACAAATTGAATTTGAATCTGATGAACTCTCCTTAGAACGGCTGCTTGAGCTCTTTTTCAAGGCTCACGTACCAACGGAACTCAACAAGCAGGGGAATGACGTGGGAACGCAGTATAGATCCACTATTTTATGGAGTGATCCACAGCATGAGGCGGTCATTAAGTCTGCAATCGCAAAAGAGCAGGAAACTCTAGCTGATCCTATTGTGACGCAGGTAAAACAATTAGAGAAATTCCACACTGCTGAAGAGTATCATTATGATTACTTCAAAAAGAATCCTGATCAGGCTTATTGCCAGTACATTGTGAGAAAGAAGGTGGAGAAGGTAAAAGGGGCTCTTGAATTGACAGCTAATACGCATGAGGCGTAATTTTAAAGATATGGACTTTTCTGAATTAAAATTAGGTCACAATATTGAGAGAGATCAATCTAGGGATTATAGTGATGATGAGGCTGCATTGATGCTGGAACTTCGAACTAAGTTTCTAGGAAAATCAGTAGGTGGGGATACTTTGCAACTGGCTGGAATGTCTACTGGAAAATATGGAAAAGCAATTAAGTTGATATTGGATCATCCAAATTTAGTATTGATTTCAGGAAGGCCGGTTCCTAGTACTGCAGATTTCATAACTGGTGAATCACGTTTGCTTGGATCTAAGGCAACAATTGTCGCTTTGTCAGAACTTGAAAAAAAGGGGATTGTAACGGCTAATATTCTTCAATCTAAATTATATGATCAAAAGGGGTGTTACGTTCATTTCAATGCGGAGGCTTTAAGAACTTGGTCAGAACTTGAAGAAGGGTCTTATTGTCCAGATTGGTTACGTGATCAGTATTTAGCTTTGCGATATTCCCTTAAAAACCGTGCTATCACTGGTTTCTGGAAGGATAGGCTTAGCTAAACGGATTAACAAATTCCGCTTTTTCACCAAGCGCTTCTTCAATACGAAGCAATTGATTGTATTTAGCGATTCGGTCCGTCCGTGAAAGTGATCCTGTTTTAATTTGTCCACTCCCCATGGCAACAACAAAGTCAGCGATGCTGCTGTCTTCGGTTTCACCTGATCGGTGAGATACAACTGAGGTCCATCCCGCTTCATGAGCCATTTTAATAGCATTCATTGCTTCAGTCATGGATCCAATCTGGTTGAGTTTGATCAAGATGGAGTTAGCGGCATTTGCTTTAATGGCACGATCCAAGAATTCAGTGTTGGTTACAAGGAAATCATCTCCAACAATTTGAATCTTATCTCCGAGCCGGGCCTGCATTTGCGCCCATCCTTCCCAGTCATTTTCGTCTAACCCGTCTTCAATGGAAACAATAGGATAACGCGCCACCCAGTCTTCCCAGAGTGCGATCATCTCTTCAGTAGTCTTAGTTCCTCCATTACTTTTCTTGAAGTGATAGAGTCCATCTTCATAAATTTCACTCACCGCAGGGTCCAAAGCAATAGCGATGTCCTTTCCAGGAACGTATCCAGCCGCTTCAATCGCTTTTACAAGAAACTCTAGAGGTTCTTCATTACTTTTGAAGTTTGGTGCAAAACCACCTTCATCTCCCACCCCAGTAAAGTGACCAGCTTCTTTCAGTAAAAATTTCAGTTTGTGGAAAGTCTCAACTCCATAACGAAGTCCTTCACTAAAGCTAGGCGCTCCCACTGGAACCACCATGTATTCTTGAAAATCCACACTACTGTCTGCATGAGAACCTCCATTGATCAGGTTCATCATCGGCATAGGTAGGCGAGTGGCTGCTGGATTGAGGTGTTTCCAGAGCATCACATTCTTTTCATCCGCCGCGCAACGAGCCGCTGCCATAGAGATTCCTAAAATTGCATTGGCTCCAAGCCGAGATTTATTTGGCGTTCCATCAAGTTCAATCATTGCTTTGTCTAGAGACCTTTGATCTTGAACGTCCATTCCCATCACCAATTCAGCCAATTCAGTATTTGCATTGTTCACAGCTTTCATCACGGACTTCCCATTGTATCGACTCTTATCTCCATCCCTAAGTTCACACGCTTCATGCTCCCCTGTTGATGCTCCACTGGGTACGATTGCACGACCAAAACCAGATTCGGTTCTGATGTCGACTTCAACAGTAGGGTTTCCACGTGAATCGAGAACTTGCCTTGCCTTAACTTGGGTAATCGCAGCCATAAATAGGTGTTAGAGTTGCGAGGAGTATAGCAGCGCTTCTAACACTAGGAAATGATTTGAACTTTTTTATTCAGCAAACTGAGTCTCTGATGAGTTTCTCAAGCTAAGTAGTACCTTTCCTTCTGTGGTGGTGAGCTCAATTCCATCAAGATAGAAATTGCTTCCCTCATCGTGTGCAGCTTCAAAGCCATCCAGAGCGTGAAGGGTCACTGGAGTTCCAAGCGTAATATCAATATGGCCAAAACTGTAACCTGTGAAAATTCGTGAGTCATTTTCTAGTTTCAGTTCAAAATAGGGGTCTTGCTCCATCATTGTTATAAGGGCTTGGAACTGTTCAATTATTCCACTTATTGAGTCTGCAACCTGAGGTTCTTCAGTTGGAGTTCCGAAATGGTTTTCTTGGGGTTTTCTTGTGAGTTTCATAGTGTGTCTAGATTGGAGCACAACTATAGCAGAAAATAGAGATTCGTCAAGACTCGTGAGTTGTTAAATGACTCTTCCTTTAAGACGTTGCTCCCCAAATAGACTGTGCTATTATCCACTCGATTTAAACGCATATACCCAATGGATATCACTTGGCACGGACACTCTTGTTTCACAATTAAAGGAGAATCAGTAACTATTGTTACGGATGCTTACGAAGGATTAGGATCTAAACTGCCTAAGTTAAGTGCTAAAATACTTACTTTTGGTGATGCTTTAGCTGGAAAAGAAGGAACCAAGCTTGAAATTGAAGGCGCAAAGGTACTTGATTGGCCTGGTGAATTTGAAGTTTCAGGTGTTGGAATCGAAGGATTCAATGCTGCAGACAATGCTAAAGAAGGTGGAGCAGAAGGAGAAGACGTAAATATATTTGTATTTTCTGTTGATGGAATCAAAATCTGTCACCTAAGTGGATTGGCTCATGAACTCTCTGATGATCTCCTCAACCATGTTGGGGATATAGATATACTCTTGCTTCCTGTGGGTGGCACAGTCGTACTTGATGGGAAACGGGCTAAGGGAGTCCTCGAATCTATTGAGCCTAGGATTGTTATCCCTATGTACTACTCTGCAACAGAATCCAAGTTGGAGATTGGAGGTGCTGAGGAGTTCCTCAAACTGGTTTCAAAAACCGAACTCGAAGCTGTGAAGAAGTTCAGCGTGAAGGACCGAAGTGATTTACCTGATGGACTGATGGAGTTCGTTAAACTTGAGCCTCAAAACTAAAGTGCCATTAAGCTACTTCCTGAAGTTCGATACACGGCTCTTTTAGTGTAAGGACGGAAGTAACGGATTGCTTTTTGGAAAGGACTGGCGTGGCTAGACAAGAAGACACGTTTTGTAGATACGTTGAACTTACGTCGTGGTTTTGTTGAAAACATAACTATTGGGTTAGTGGTGGATTAGTACATTCGGATGACAGTGGAGACAACACCTTGGATCTCTAGAAAATCCTCAGCATAGATGTCTTCGTAATCAGGGTTTTCAGCTTGAAGCCAAACCTTGCCATCTTTAATTCGGTAACGTTTAACGGTGTTTTCACCATCAACGAGTGCTATCACAATGTCATTGTTTTTTGGTTCGCTATCTCGATTAGCAATGACAAAGTCTCCCTCAAGAATCCCTGCATTGATCATGCTGAGTCCTGTAACTCGCAATGCAAAAGAGCCTTGAGGTTTGCGGAGCATGTCGCTCCCGACTTCGAAATAATCGATCACATGTTCTTCTGAAATTGTCGCTCCCCCCGCAGGGATCGTTCCAAGAACAGGGATCTTCATAAGATTAGTTACGGCTTCTAGCTTTGCTTTGACTGAATCCAGGAGTTTGATTCCTCTTGGGGTGTCGTCTTTAACTAGATAGCCTTTTTCTACTAAAGCTTTGATGTGCTTCAATATACTGTTGTCACTCTTCACCTCAAACTTTTCGCGCATTTCACGGATCGTTGGTGATTTACCAAACTTCATTTGATACTCCTCAATGTAGTTAAGTACAGCTTCTTGCTTTTCGGTAATCATTTTTGGCGGATTAGGTGAGTATACACTCAATATAGGTGAGTAAACACTCACCGTCAACGCAGAGGGCTTGCATTAAACAGTATTATCTTGTCTTCTTATCGTATTACTCGATTAATAAGGCATAAACCTTATTAATTGGTGCTCTCATCAGGACTTGAACCTGAAACTACTCCTTAGGAGGGAATTGTTATATCCGGTTTAACTATGAGGGCATTGAATAAAACTTACTTGTAGCAGCTTAAACTGTAAAGAGAGCAAGGTCCATTCTTTGCGACTCAGCGGTGTTTTGGACTAAGATAAGCCCTCTAAACCCCTTTGTTTTGTCCAAGCTCACGCCAATGATGCAGCAGTTCCAAGAGATCAAAGCGGAGAACCGTGACGCAATCTTGTTTTTTAGATTGGGTGATTTTTATGAAATGTTTGGACCGGATGCCATTGAGGCCTCAAAAATTCTTGATATTACCCTGACGGCACGGAATAAAAAGAATGACAATCCTATTCCCATGTGTGGGATTCCTTATCATGCGGCTGAAAACTATATTGCTCGGCTGACGAAAGCGGGTAAGAAAGTAGCTATTTGTGATCAGGTTTCAGACCCAAGTCTGCCAGGGATAGTGAGGCGAAAAGTAGTACGAGTGATTACTCCTGGGACGACTTATAATGAGCAAGTTTTGAACCAGAAGGCGAATCACTATGTGATGTCTGTTTTTCCTCAACGAGATTATTTTGGAATTGCCTTTGCTGACCTCACGACAGGTGAGTTTTATGCGGCTGAGTTTCAAAGTCTAGAAGCGCTGAAAACAGAACTGATTAGGATTGATCCGGTGGAGATGGTGGTGAGTCGTGATCATTATGATGACCCGGAATTAAGAACGCTTTTAGCTAAATTAATAGAGGTGCCACTCTCAGCTTGTGAGCTTTATGATGAGGCGCCGCGTTTGCTGAGAAGTCACTTCAAGGTGACTAGTTTGGAAGGCTTTGGTTTGGCTAATCATCCTTTCGCCACTCAGGCAGCAGGTGTTTTGCTTCGATACCTTTTAGACACTCAAAAAACCAATCTACCGCACGTTGATAGAATTCAAAGTTATCATCGGGATAAGTGGATGTTTTTAGATGAATCAACCATACGAAATCTTGAGTTATTTTCCACAATGAGAGATCAAGAAAAAGAAGGGACTTTATTGTCCGTTCTTGACCAGACAAAGACGTCAATGGGAGGCCGGATGATGCGACGTTGGTTGCTTCAACCCCTTTTGAGGCGGACCGAGGTTGAATCTCGTCATGATGCAGTAGACAACCTGGTCAAAGACGATGACCTGCGGCACGACATCCTAGACCAACTGAACTTTCTGACTGATCTTGAACGTTTATTGGCGCGTCTTTCCGCCAGTGTGGGGAATGCACGTGACCTTATTAGTTTAGGTCTTTCTCTCGAGAAAGTGCCTCATATTAAAAGCGCACTTCAGCGTTCTACTTCTCGGATGCTCATTACTTTGGGTGAACAGTTGAGCCCTTTGGAGCCACTCACGGAATTGATTTTCAATGCTCTTGTGGAAGAGCCACCAGTGAAATTAACAGAAGGAAGATTGTTTAAAGATGGGCATAATGCCGAGCTTGATGAATTGAACACTCTGATTCGTGACGCAAAGTCAGCATTGCGAGCCATTGAAGCAGAAGAGAAAGAAAAAACAGGTATATCTTCTCTGAAAATTGGATTTAATAAGGTTTTTGGTTATTACATTGAAGTTAGCAAAATCAATCAACATAAGGTTCCTGAGACTTATATTCGGAAACAAACTTTAGCGAATGCCGAGCGATACATCACTCCTGAACTGAAGGAGTACGAAGAGAAGGTTCTGACGGCTTCTGAAAAGGCGAAACACCTAGAATATGATCTGTTTTTGGATCTTAGAGAGCAGACATTGAGAAACGTGCACGAGATTCAAATGAATGCACATCTTTTGGCTGAGCTGGATGTTTTAGGAAGTTACTCAAGCATAGCCATTCAAAAAAATTACTGTCGGCCTGAATTGGTAGATGACGAAGCTTTTGTGATTACGAATGGACGTCACCCCGTTGTGGAAAACATGACTTTTGAACAATCTTTTGTGCCAAACGACGCTCAACTCATTGGAGGTGAAACTAATATCAAATTAATTACAGGTCCAAATATGAGTGGTAAGTCCACTTATTTGAGACAAGTGGCGCTGATTGCATTGATGGCACAAATTGGATCTTTTGTTCCAGCTGAACGAGTTCAAATGCATCTGTTTGACCGTATATTTACTCGAGTGGGAGCTAGTGACAATTTAGTCCGTGGACAGTCGACATTTATGGTGGAAATGCAGGAGTCAGCTAATATTTTGAATCATGCGACTCAAAAAAGTCTTATTATTCTTGATGAAGTCGGGCGTGGAACCAGTACTTATGACGGACTCAGTATTGCGTGGTCCATGGTGGAATACCTGCATGATCACGTGAAAGGATTCACACTCTTTGCGACGCACTATCATGAGCTCATTGCTTTAGCAGATAAGCTAGAGTGTGCAGGAAACTTCTCTATTGATGTTCAAGAAACTAAAAAAGGCGTTCTTTTCCTTCATAAAATCAAACAAGGAGGGGTTGATAGAAGTTATGGGATCGAAGTAGGGAAACTAGCGGGTTTGCCAACTTGGGTAACGGAGAGAGCGGAAGAAATACTGCATTCTTTGGAGACCAAGAAAGTTTTAGAGCGAGCCAAAGTACCTGAAAACCAGCTAGATCTCTTTAGTAGTAGAATGGCTCAGTCTCGGGTTCCAGGAAAGCTAACTCATCCCGCCATTGAGCGCTTAAAAAGTCTGCATGTTGACCAGATGACTCCTTTGGAAGCATTGAATATACTTAATGAATTAAAAGCACTAAAAGAAGATGAAGTTTAAAACCTTAGAACAAAAACGAGCGTATGAAAAAGCCATGAATCGAAGCTATAAAGCCGCTGCTTTTGATGTAGATGGAACGATCACTGAATTTGCGAAACTTACGATCCCCGATTCATTATTAGCTACTTTTGAACAAATCCCTTTGGATGTTCCTTTGGCTATTTGTACAGGGCGTCCCATTGAATTCATTCACAGAAAAATGGATGCCATCTGTAATGCCACGCGAAATCCAGCGGAACAACGGCGTCGGTGGTGGATTATCGCTGAGAATGGAGGTGCTGGATATTATTTTGACGAGAAAACAGAAGAGTATGTGCAGTTTTTTGATATTAAATGGCCTGTTGAGCGGATTGAAATGGAGGTCTTAGTTGCTTATCTGAAGGATAAACTAGGCGGGCATGTGAATATTTTGAAACGTAAACACACCGTGGTGGTGATTTACCCTAAATGGATGTATTTATTCCCTCACATTGTTAAAAGAGAGTCACGAAGAAACTCGAATAAAATACGAAAAGTTTTAAAAGATATGGGTTTGAGTAATCTTTTAAGTTCTCAAGACTCAGGTTTAGGAACTTTAATTGTTCCCAAGGAAAGTGGGAAAGGTAATGCGATCCGTCATTTTGCAAAAAAACTAGGGATTCCAATGAAGCAAATCCTTTGTGTGGGAGACAGTCCTCAGTCTGGTGGGAATGATGAAGATTTCATGTCTGGACACTTTGGAACGCCTTTCAATGTTGGTCCACTGACAAAGAAAAACTACCCACTTCCTGTACTGGATGCACGAGGGGTTAGACTCACCGGCCCACAAGGCACAGAAGCACTACTGAAGCAGGTTTTTTAAACTTGTCACCCCGAGTAAACCCTGGTATCTTCTGCGGGCTTTATTTCTGTCTTTCGGACTCACTGTAATCCGGAGGTCATAACCCAAACAGACCATGAAGTATGAAATCATGCTTATCCTTGATCCAAAACAAACGGACAAGGAAATTGAGGCCACTCTAGGTACTTTCAAAAGCGGACTAGCCGAACACGGCTTCGACGTTCTTGATGAAGATGCCTGGGGAACTCAAGATCTCGCCTACAAAATTAAAGGGCGAATGTCAGGATACTACGTTGTACTCCTGTTTTCTGGTGAACCTGCTGGTTTAGATGGATTCAAGAAGGACCTAGCTCTTATGCCTGGAATTCTTCGAACTCTTATTCAAAAAGTAGCGGACGATCACGTTTTGTTACGATATGACGAACTTCAAACTACGAAGGCGGGTGACGCAGGTGCTACTCTAAGTAAGCATGCTGAAGAACTTAGCAACAAAGTGGCAAGTACTTCTAAGTCTAAACCTGAAGTTAAAGAGACTTCAAAAGAAGACAAGAAAAAGCTTGATGAGCAGCTTAAAGCCATCATCGACGACAAAGAAATTGATGTTTAAATTTTAACTCTTAACAACATCACAAATGCGAAGTGTTAACAAAGTGGTCCTAATTGGGAACTTAACTCGACTACCTGAATTAAAAGCTACAGCAAGTGGACAATCTATTGTTACTTTTGGTCTCGCGACTAACCGACAATGGACTACAAGCGGTGGTGAAAAGCGAACTTCTGCTGAATTCCACGAATGTGTGGCTTGGGCAAAACTAGCTGAAATCTGTAACTCATACCTGAAAAAAGGAATGCTCGTTTACGTTGAGGGTTACCTCAAAACTCGAAGCTGGGATATGGATGATGGGACTCGACGTTTCCGGACTGAAATTGTTTTACAAGATATGATTATCTTGGAAAAACGAGCTGGTGAACACGACGACTTTGAAGCTCCAGAAGCTCCAGCTTCAATAGCTGAACCTATGTCTCAAGCTAAAGTAGCTCCAAAAGCTACTCCAGCACCAACCCCTGTAGAAGCACCAAAAGTTGAAGCACCAGCACCAAGCCCAACTCCAACTCCTGAAGTTGAAGTTAAGGCTAAGGTTGAGGCTCCTGCTCCAAGTCCAGCTCCTGCAACCCCTGTTGTTGAAGAAACAGCCGCTCCTGGTGAGCTAAGTGCTGATCTCGACAATGACAATATGTTTTAATTTATTGACTCACTGATATCATGGCTAAGACCGTAAAAAATCAAAAAACGAAGCGACCTGAACTTCCTGCAGTTATTGACTACAAGGATGTTGAATTGCTTCGAGCTTACCTCTCTGTTTTTGGACGAATTGTTCCTCGGTATTTTTCCGGTGCAACTCTAAAACAACAACGAAACCTAGCTCGTTCGATTAAGTTGGCTCGTGAAATGGCTCTTCTGCCTTACACAAGCAAGTACTAATCGACTGATTCCAAATTTTTAAAGCCTCGGATCTAATCCGGGGCTTTTTTGGTGCCCTCTGTCTCAACGAGCGCTGCCCATTGAAAAAAAAGTATAAATATGGTAGAATCATTAGATAAAAACAAATATACGTATGGCAAAAACAAAAAGGCGCGAAAAGCGTGCCGTTCAAACTGACGTTAATCCTACGGTTAAAAGTGCCTTCGATGAAGGGATTTTTGGTTGGTACGCTCCTGAGTTTCTTCGTTTCGAAAGAACCTGGAAGTGGTACCTGATTGCAGGTTTGATTGATGCCGCGTTGATTACTTATGCCGTTTTGGAAGGCTCATGGAGCATGGCATTGGTTTTTTCAATTTTGCCTTTGATTTACATTTTAGAGCATAAGAAAATTCCTAAAATCACTACGGTAGTGGTTTCACATTGGGGAATCCAGTATGGGGATGTGAAAATTCCATTTACAGAAATAAAAGGTTTTTGGATTCATCATCACCCACCTCATGTGGATGAACTTTGGATTAAGACAAGCAGTCGTATTCATACTGAAGTAGTGATTCCTCTGATGGGAGCCAATCCAAGTTTGATTCGTCAGTACTTGGTGACCCAAATCCCTGAGTGGGAAGGAAAACACATGCCTTTACTTGAAGTCGTGGCTAGAATGCTTCGTTTACATTAAAAATTATGCCTAAATCAGATAAAAATCGTTTTCTCGAAGAGCTCGACACCATTGGTGACGACGCTACTGCTGAAATGAAAGATCTAGATTTTGATGCGGTCAGCAAAAGTGTGGACTGGGCAAAAGGAAGTGAACTTATGGATAATGTTGAAATTGGCGTTTTCGGTGAAAACCTAGTGAATGCCATTCGAATTGAATCCTCACGAATTTTTGAAGGATCAGATCTGAGTGAACAACGAGAAGAGGAACAAGTTTTGAAAGTGTCCAAGCTAGCAATGGCCAAGGGAATTGATCGATTTATGGTTTTAACTGATTCCTTTGAAGGAAGTGACATCAGTAACGAAGTGGAAGTAGCTGAGTTTTGGCAACGTGTTGCCGGAGTGATGCAATCCATTGATGCAAAAGCACTACTTTATGAAAGTGCAAGTGACTTGGGCGTAAATGGTGAATTGGTAAGTAGCTTTTATGAATCAATTGAAGAACAAATCCCTGAAGATTACACGGCCGTTGTTGAAAATATACTGACGGACAGTGTGGATAAATCAGATAGAGAATTTATGGTTGCCGCAATCCGAGGCTTATCTACCAGAGATTTAGCGGAAGTTTATAGCGAATCAACAAAAGTAGTTCAGACCGCTCAAGTTTCATTATTACTTCAGAACCTGAATGAAAATCCAGCAGAAAAAGCGAATGTAATGGAAATGCTTGTGGCAGGTCCAGGAGGACCGGAAGCACTGCTTGATCTCACGGTGGGAGGCTACCTTAGCGTGGCTGAATCTGAAATATTAATTTCAGACACCTTATATGGTGAAACTGATCTTGATCGAATTGAAGCATTTGAAGAAGTTCAAAACTTTGTTCTTGGAGACACCATGGAGTCAGTCAATGAAATGCGAGTGGAGGCACAGCGTGAAATTGCAACTCGTATGTCTTATACAATTGGTCATAAGAACCAGGCAGCGTCTAAATTAACTTATAAAGGGATTGCGGGAACTTACATCAAATTAATTGCTACTACAGGAATTTTGATGAATATTTTGGCGAATTGGGAACATCCAATAAATGGAATCATGTTGAATCCTATGATTGCCGCTTCATTAGCAGTAGGAAGTGTGGGCGCTTATGTTGATCCAAGTGATATTGGAGCATGGCCTAAGCCAGGGACTGACGCCTCTAAATTACTTCAAGATGGCGAAGATTTGGATGAAGCTGAAGAAGGACGTGAATACGATGCCTTTAAAAAGGATATGCTTGGTCACCCTCGAGAAACTGAGCTTTTCTACAATCTAAATGATGAAATTGTGGATGATGCTCGTGCTCAAATGACAGCCGGAGCATCGCTTCGAGAAGTAGACATTACTATGGACAGTCTTGGTGTGGATTACGGTAAGTTACCACCACGATTTAAGGGAGTAAGCCAAGAAAATATTGAAAAACGGTTCACTGATTGGATTCAGACCTTCATGTTTGATGAAGGATTGAATTTAGACAGTGCACGTGCACAAAAGGACTATTTGAATACCGCTCGTGACGAAAGTGAGCTCCTCAATGGAGATTGGGAGATTTATCCATCAATTAGTAACGCACTATAATGACTTATACCAGTAATTTTGACGGGTTAGTCCAATTCCAAAGCGACATTATTGAGCCGCTTACTAGAGGTGCGTCTTTAGATTCAGTGACTTTCCCTCCTGGGTATCGTGAAATTTACGAACAATGGACGGAAGTAGTGGGTGAAGCTTTGATTAAGATGAATCCAGATGATCGATTGACTTCTTTCAGTGATTATCTTCGTGAAGACAATAAACGTTTTGCAGACAAAGCTATTAAGAGAATGTTGGTGACTCCAGGTCAAAAGAAACAATGGAGACAAGCGGCAACTCGAGGACAAGTCCTACGAGTGAGCACTGATGGGAAAAAATTCAATAAATTAATTCGAACAGATCAATTAAGTAAGAATAGTGGTGACACTATGTTTATTGTTTCTGATACTTGTCGAAGCACAACCAATGACTTTTCTGAAGTAGCTAACGAACAAAGTGCCCTTCTTATTACGGGGAAACTTCGTAGTCAGCATTTCTTAGTTCAAAACGTTGAGCCTGGGAAAGTATTTAAAGCTGAAGTGGTTCACCCTAAGACAGGGGTTTATACCGTAACAGTGGATCTGGCTAAGCCATTCACTGAGCTCCTTAGTTTTGAATTTAAAAATGGACAAGGTGAAAGTAAAAAGGTGGCCATGAATGAAGTAGGCGAAGCCTATGGAATTCTTGAAAATTCAATGACAACAAAAAGTGATGTTCTTGAACTAGCAACAGAAGGAATGGCCGGGGCTGGAATGAAAGGTCACGCCAAGCAACAGGCAAATAATCGGATTAATAAAGCTGCCGCAGCCGCAGCAGTTGCTGCCGCTGCAATGAAGAAAAAGAAAGGACTGCAAGCAGGGGAAATGCCTTATAGAGAAATGCCAGGTGGCTTCCAAGTTCCTACTAACGTAATGGCTGGTAAAGATAATGTTGAAGCTCGTATGCAAAATGCAGAAGTGGAAGTGGAACAATCAAAAGAACAGTCAAAAGAAACTTATGAAAAGAGAAAAGCATCCATGCACGAAGCCGCTGACTACAGATCAGAAAGAAAGGAAAAACGATCTGTAATGTTAAAAAAACAAGAAAAAAACCAGTCCGCAATGCTTAAAACCGCCGGCTTTGCTGGTGCCGCGTCAGGCCTAGCCTCCGCCGCACTGACTTGGATCGCAATGTAAATAAAACAAATGTTAAAACAAATATTCAAAAAAATCATTCAAGGCTTCAACCCAAAATTGGGATTGATGCTTATGCTCCCACTCGCTCTTGCGTTGGTGATGCCTGATTATGCTTTAGCTGCAGGTGACCCTTCTGATATTGAGTTGGAAACCTTAACAAAAATTGGAACGGCGCTTTCGCTTGTTCTACATTTGGCACAATCTTTATTGTGGCCTTTCCTGGTTTTCATAGGAGATTTGATGGATTCAGATTTGATTATTGGTCCAGGAATGGAAGACCGATTGTGGTCTATTTGGGTTCAACTTCGTGACCTAGTGAACATTGTATTCGTACTCGTACTCTTGGTTATTGCCTTCTACAACACTTTAGGAATAGGAGGAGGAGAAGGAAATCTAGCTTTGAAAACAGCACTTCCAAAAGTGGTTCTCGGTTTGATACTAGTGAACTTCACTTTTGTTGGAGGTAAATTACTTATCGATGTTTCAAACGTAGCAACCAGTGCGGTGTTTGCCCTGCCTGAACTGGCAGAAGATTTTGATATGGAAAATGAGCGGGAGGATTTGAGGCTTAGTATATGTGTAAAGACTGAAGGGAATGAGGACGATTTATTCGCTATAGATTCAAGCGATACACCTGCATTGACCCAGCTCTTTTGTAAAAAGCAGTTAGAAGAAGATGGGACTGAAAAATATTATGCACAAAGTCTAAGTGACAAAGCGGAACGAGATTACTTTCAACGTCTAAATAAAAGTAATATCAGTATTGTAATGGCGGCCAATATGACCAATATTAATCAAACTCAATTACTTAAAGATGGAGCGATTGAAAGTGTAGGTGATCTATTGGAGAACCTGAGTTTCTCCGTAGTAATGACCGTGGTTTATGCAATTTCTTATATAGCACTAGGGCTAGTATTGATTTCCCGAGTAGTAGTGCTGTGGATTGCACTCGCCTTCTCGCCGATTGGAGTTTTGGTCTTTGTAGTTCCTCAACTGAAAGATTGGTTGGGTGGAGGTGGAGACATTGTTCAAAAATTAATGAAACATCTGATCGCACCTATTGTGATTGGAATTGTAATGAGTATTGGTTACGTAATGATTGAAGCCTGGGATGGCGTTGTGGGCGGTTCTTACCTCTCAATCGCTGGAGCTGAGGCTAATGAGCTTTTGGCAACTGAAGTCCTTCTAACGGGGGTTACAGACCTGTCTCACATGATTATTGCAGTAGCGAGTGTCGTTATTGTTTGGGGAGGTGTATTCGCTGCTTCAAGTGGAACGATTGCCGGAGTGGCAACGGATGCCATCAATGGATTTGGTAAGTCAGTAGGTAAGGCTGCCTTGAAGGCACCACTTAACTTGGCTTCTATGCCTGTTTCCTATTACGACAAAGAATCTGAGTCCTGGAAGAAGCAAGATATTTCTGCTCTGGATATGATCAACTCAGCTAAATTTGCTATAGGTGGTCTCAACAATACAGAAGCCGGAAGTCGAGAACGTCTAGGGCGAGTTCATGGTGAACATAGTATCTTGGCTGGAGGACGACCCCTTGATCGAAGTGCTAAAGGGGCTGCACAGCTTAATGCCATCTCACAACTTGCACGTACTAATCCAAGCTTGAGTGATGCTGATTTAAGTAAAATCAGTAGTCACTTTGAAAGCATGAAAGAGAATGGTGAAATCACAAACACTCACTTTAATGAAATAATGGAAAAAGTGAAAGAAGCAAAATCAACAGAGAATATGGGAGTTCTTACAAGCTTCCTTGCAAGTTCAAAAGATAGATTTGATGTAGACGATGAAGGGAAAGAAGAATTAGACAGCACCATTAGATCCCTTGAAGGAACGACTTATACCAAGCCTACTACTATTCCTCCAGAGGATGGAGATCCAAAACCAGAACCAACGGTAGTTTCAGAGATTACTGCAGGTGATGGAACTCCTCCTCAAGACCCTCCTCCACCAGCTCAACCATAACTCACACACCTTTACAAATCTCACTTATGTTGGTACAATCACCTCATTATAGTCGGAAATCTGTCCGCTTGAAGGATGGTGATTGTGAAGAGAGAGACCGCTCAGTAATGACTGAGCTACTCCCTTTTCTCCGCTTCTCACTGAAGCTTTATCACCTTTAATCCTCAATCATGCGACACGGTTACAATGACCATTATCGTTTCCAGGCAAAGAATCCCTTTCTAGGGGAAGGCTGCCTTGTCTTTGCAAATGGGGATGACACGTCTACTGATGGTGGTGGTCCAGAAAAGCCTAAGAATATTAGTGAGCACATTCAAGAGGGACCTGAAAACAAGGAAAATCCTAAATTTGTGGAACTGTATCCAGGTGCGGGGCCAACGCCTCCTTTGAAACAAGCCATGGATAAGTATCACATTCTTCGTGGAGGAATGGATTACATGGATAGAATTAATCGATATCTTCAAACTTCAGAAGAGGAAATTGATACGGGACGACTGCCATGGAGTAGTAATGTAGACAAAATTGAAGGGGTGGTTGAGTCTTTGGAAGCACAAGTTAAGGGTTTAGACCTGAAGGTGGACAAAGATGTATTCGTGACCATTCGTAATCAAGAAGAAAAAGAGGCACGTCTACAGATGGTACAGATTTTGGCATCAATGTATGAAAAATTAAATGAACAAGCAAACCAAGAGGCTCAAGTTATTCATGAACTTTATATTGAAGGATTCATCAAGGAATATGATGAGCTTTCAACAGCATGGGATGAAGCATCACCAACTTATAAATCTTATGCTCAAGTTAAAAAAGCAAAATACAAGGCGGCTCAGGATCACTTGAGAACGCAGACTTCAAAGGAAATTGAACTAGGAAGTGAAGAAGCTTTGATTCAAGCACTGCAATCTTATAAACATATTTTTGATGGAGAAAAACGTGAACTTTCTGAAGCTCACGATCAGGTAACTAAGCCTATGGATATTGATTCAGTAAAACGTGAATTCAAAATTCTTGAAGCCCGAAAAAAGAAAGATTTCACTGCAAATCTTGGATTCTTTAAGTCAAAAATTGCTGCGATTCAAGCTGAACTATCTAATTTGAAACGGGAAGTTAGTGGGTCACAATTGGACCATGCTGAAAAAGCAAAACGACTTAAGACGCTCAAGAACTTATCTGAGGCTTATGCTAAAAACATTGAAGACTCAGATAAGTTTGCACAGATGAGCTTTAGTGATCCGACTCCTATTTTGGAAGAAGACGCAGAGGGTAATGAAAAACCAGCACTAATAGAGTTAGCAGACGGAACCATGGTGGAAATGCCTATTGGTCTAAAAGATCGATTAGACTTACTTTCATCTGGTAAGTTCACACCTGATAAACTTAATAGTTTAGCAACAGGGATTAATGAAGAAATTAAAGGTCTTAATGGGGCTTTGGATACCTTCAATGATGATGTGAATACCAATCTTGACAAGACTCTTACGCAATTGAAAGCGGAGGACATTGAGGGGCCAATTACTTCTCCAGTATTTAGCAGTGACTTCAAGACGGTATTTCTGTCTCCAATGGACATTTGGACCATGATCACGTCGGCACAAGAATCTTTCAAACGTTCTTTTGATAGAAATCGTGAGCGAAAAGTTGGTGAAATTGGAAGCAAGGTGACGGGCCCATTAGGACGAATGAACCGGTGGCCTTTTGAGCACTTCTCCGTGATTCCTGGTGATTTGGAAAAGAAACAAACTTCAGCTGAAAATGCAGCGGTGAGTTTTTACCAAGATGACTACAAGTCTAATGATGACAACTCAGTGATTGCATTGCTACACACAGCCAGAAATCAGGATCAGTTTAAAGCTTGTATTCAACTTCTTGCTGAACGTGGACGCTTGAATTGGTTTGATCCACTTTTCCTTAAACAGATAAATCATTTCCAAAAAAATCTCCACTTTAATCCAGAAAAAGTTGAAATGTTTCATGCGAATGTACCTAAGTTTCATAGTGAAATGAGTCGGGCTTTACATGCTATTTATGGGGATAGAGATTTGTTCCGAAATTTGAATGCTCAAACTCAATCTTCTTATACTTCTGGAAAAGAAAAGTTCAAACAAGAGCTTTATAATATGGCCCGTGTACGTGGAGGGCTACAGAACCTTGCGGTAGAGATGCTGAAAGAGCATAAAAATTCAGGAGGTCATTCAACCGTTAATCCTCAAAAATTTGAATATGTAATTGAAATTGGAATTATTGAAGGGGCGATTCAGCCACCAGAAATTGGCCTGTACTTCCTTATCCAAGCGGCTGCTAATGGACTGCTTCCTTATGAGCGTTTGCAGCACTTATATGCAAATAAGGCGAGTGATATTCCTTATTTGGAAATCTTTAATGAAGATATTTTTGACAGAGAAAAGCTAATGGAGTGGGCGAGTATTGACCCCATTCCTGGTACTTTTGAAACGATTGCTGAGTATCAAGTTCCTCATAATTACATGAGATGGTTTCATACTTACGTAATGCATCATCCTCGAGTGCGAGGACGATCAGGTAAGATCTTTGCGGCAGGAAATAAAATGGATTCCGATCTTGTAGGATTGTTTCTACCTTATGCGTCTGATGATGTGGCGTCTACTATTTTACAAATTCATCCAAATGGAACGCGTCCAGAACGATGGCTTTTGAATAATGCGTCTCAATATCAGCATTATGCTCTACAGAATCAGTTGGCTCACATGGATGAGATGGATGGAGCAGATTCAGGGGGCTTAGAAAATATTGATTCTGAAAGTGAATTGCAAAATATTATCTCAGGATTCATTCAATGGGATTCCATTATGGATAAACGTTACCTTGCTGGTGATAAGCAAAGATACGTGTCTTGGACAGACTCTTTGAAGAAGGAAGGTCCACGGGCAGGTTTCTTGGATGGTTATCTCTGGAATGCCACGGATAAGGATGACAAGAGATTACCTGAATACTCAACAGCTTATTCTTATGCGGAACGATCACGAGAAATTATTTCAAAATTAGATCCAGATATCTTTTCTGTGATATTTAAAAAGGGAGTGCCGAGCGCCGCTGAAGTGACGCAAGTGGTTAAACGGGCTGAAAAAGTTTATGGCTATAATTTTGATGGACAGCCACCTGAAACTGCTGATGCTCTGTACTCAGGAATCGGAGGTCTTCTAGGAGCAATCATTAAAACACAAAATGCATCAGGCGGAACTTTGAAAGAACTCATTAAAGAAATGAAAGGACAACATCAGGAGGTTTATAAGGCACACAATGCGAAAGACCCTAGTAATCCATGGGGGGGCAAAATAGATTTTTACCCCACAGTGGATGAAGATGGTAAAGGTGTGAAATCATCGGAAGCCGATTGGCATATTACAGGCTCCGACTCTTAATCTGCTCAAGCAGCATAGTCTTGAACTCTTCATACGACATATCCGTTTGCTCTTTAGTTTTGTAACTTCGAGCGGCTACGGAGCGAGCAGTGACTTCTTTTTCACCAATCACAAGCATCCAAGGGGTCTTAGATTTTTCAGCATTGCGAATTTTCTTTCCTAGACTTTCGCTACTCTCATCCGTATCCACACGTACACCAAGTTCCATTAATTCAGAATGGAGCTCCTTAGCGTAGTCGTTGAACTTTTCAGAAACAGGAAGCAAGACCACTTGTCGAGGTGCGAGCCACACAGGGAAGGCACCGGCAAAATGTTCAATCATCACTCCCATGAATCGTTCAAGCGAACCTGAAATAGCACGGTGAATTACAACCGGACGTTCTTTTTCATTGTTCTCATTGATGTAGCTGAGGTCGAATCGTTCAGGAAGATTAAAGTCGAGTTGAATAGTAGACAGTTGCCACTCTCGTCCAATCGCATCCTTAAACATGAAGTCGAGCTTTGGTCCGTAGAATGCGGCTTCTCCTTCTATCCGTTCATACGGAAGTTTTTCCGTTTTCAAAATATCCTCTAAGGCTTTTTCTGCCATGTCCCAGGTTTCTGCTTCACCCAAGTATTTAGACATGTCCTCTGGATCTCTCACAGAAAGGCTAATCCAGTAGTTTTCACCCATTCCTAAAGTTCCGTAGAAAGTCTGAATAATATCCACAATGGTCTTCACTTCATCAGCAATTTGGTCCTTTCGGCAGAATAAGTGTCCATCATCTTGAGTGATCGCTCGAACTCGAGTGAGTCCAGAAAGTTGTCCAGATTTTTCATTTCGGTAAACGGTAGCAGGTTCAAAGTAACGAACCGGCATGTCTCGGTAACTCCAGTGATTGTCCGCAAAAATTTGCATGTGATGAGGGCAGTTCATTGGTTTCATACAGAAGTCTTCTCCTTCTTCAGAACCACTCACACGGAACAATTCAGCTCCAAATTTAGCGGCATGTCCTGAGGTTTCATAAAGTGCCATCTTGGCAATATGAGGCGTCCACACTCGTTGGTAACCTTTGGTTCGGTGAAGCTCCCAGAGGTAAGCCTCTACTTCAGCACGAATAGCCATTCCATTTGGTTTGAGTAGTGGCAGTCCAGCTCCTACCAATTCAGAAATAGTAAATATATTCAATTCTTGACCTAACTTTCGGTGATCTCGTTTTTTAGCTTCTTCAAGCATATGAAGATGAGCTTTGAGTTCATCTTTTTGTTCAAACAACAGTCCATAAATACGTTGTAGTTGTGGACGTTTTTCATCTCCTTTCCAGTAAGCACCAGCAATTTTATTTAGTTTGAAGTAACCAATTTGTTTGGTGCTGTCGGTGTGTCCTCCACGGCAAAGATCTACAAACTTAACATTCCCATTCCGATCATGATTCTCGTAAAGTGTGAGGTCTTTTCCTTCGGCAAGGAAGTCTGCGGCAAGTTCAACTTTGAAAGGCTGCTCAGCTGCTTTGAGGAACTCAAGAACTTTTTCTCCCTCTTCTTCCACTCGTTTAAAAGCTTGTGCTTCTTTTTGAATGGCTTTCATTTTCTTTTCAATAATCGCTAGATCTTCAGGGATAAGCGTTCGTGGCAATTCAAAATCGTAATAGAACCCATGTTCAATAACCGGTCCAACTCCTAGTTTAGCTTCAGGGAACATTTGCAATACAGCTTGGGCAAGTACATGCGCTGCTGAATGCCGCATGGCAAATAGTTTGTCTACGTGTTCTTCATGTCCTTCGCTCATTGGGTTTGGGGTTAAAATAAAAACGACTCTTTAGGAAGTCGTTTAGGATGACACTACGTCAAACGACCTCACTTTCGCAGTGTTGTACTGATCGTCGTTGTGGTGGCAAGTGATTTCATTGTGCTTAACTTAGCACTTTTCATCTTTTTTCGTTAGACTTTTTATATATGCAACTAAATTGGCTTAAACTGGAGGGCTTTCGGAATTACCCAGACTTGGACATTGATCTCACAGAGTCGCCAGTCTTAGCTTTGGTTGGGCCAAATGCTCAAGGGAAAACAAACCTATTGGAGAGCATCGCCTTTCTGGCTTTGGGGAAATCATTCCGATCAAGAAAAGCTTTGGAAACTTTGGGGTGGGACCGCCCACATGGACGAATTAAGGGAGAGATGGCGCAAGATGGTAAAACAATTGAATTGGAAGTTTTTCTTCAGCGTTCACCGGACATGAAAAAACTCAAACGACAGGGGCAGATTGTAAAACCTAAAGACTTTCTTGGGAATTTGAAGGTGGTTATTTTCACACCTGAACACTTGCAGATGATCACAGGTAGTCCCCGATTGCGTAGGCAATTTATGGACAGAGTTTTGGTTCAGTTGGATCATTCTTATGTGATGGCACTGGGAACTTATCAATCTGTACTTAAACAGCGGAATGCCCTGCTCAAACAGATTCAATTTAAACGAGCTCAGCAGTGGGAACTGGAAATGTGGGACGTTAGGCTAGTTCAAGAGGCGGAGCGTTTGTGGGAGAAAAGAGAAGCCTTGATGACTTTTGTTTCAAAGGAGGTGGGTGATTTATATAGATCTATTGCTCAGACTGAAGATAAACTCACACTTCGTTACGGCCCTGATAAAGAACGTTTTGAAGAACGTCTAGTGGCGCACATGGACGCTGACTTACGAAGTGGTTCTACTTCCATTGGTCCTCATCGAGACGATTTCACTTTGATGTTGAACGGACGATCTTTGTCTGAATTCGGATCTCGTGGTGAATGTAGAAGTGGAGTTTTGGCTTTGAAGATTGCACAAATCCATTACATAGAAAAAGCCTGTGGGCACAAGCCACTACTACTTTTAGATGATGTCTTTTCTGAACTAGATTCGCAGCGTCAGTTACATTTAGGGGACTTGCTCAAAAACTATCAAGCGGTGATCACCACCACTTCCTTGGATCATGTGAAAGGTTTAAATGCAGCGAGCATTTACCTGGTTAACGGTGGCGAACTGACAAAGTATCTTCCCCAAAACGTTGATAAAGAAGTGGAATCACAATCAGAGTGAGGCCCGTTGCAAATAGCAGTCCAAATATAATTGAGTAAGCCAGTAGACCCCAAGTATCACTACTAATAGCGAGTGGGATCATTCCACAAACCGTGGTGATAGTAGTGAGTAGAATCGGTTGTAGCCGAGACTGTGAGGCTGTTTTAATCGCGGTGGTTTTATCCATGCCTTCGAGGCGGTTTTGATTGATTTGATCAATTAGAATAATGGCATCATTCACTACAATCCCAGAGAGGGCGACCACTCCAATGAAACCAGGGAACGAGAGCGGTTGGTTAATGATCATCAATCCAGGTAAAACTCCAATCAATGAGAATGGAATTGAAGCAAGTATGAATAGGGGTTGTCGGTAAGAGTTGAATTGAAGGACTAGCAGCCCTGCAATGAGGAATACCGCCAAAACAAAAGCACGAGCAAGGTCTTGGAATGATTCCGCGATGTCTTCCTGTTCTCCTCCCATTTGAATGCTCACGCCTTCAGGGATGTAAAGTTCACTGAGTCGTTCAGTAAGCTCTGCAAATATACTAGCGGGTGCAATGCCGGTTTCTACATAAGAACTGACTTTCATAATACGGTCTCCATCTAAATGAGCCACACTTGAACGGCTGTTGTTTAAGTAGACATCCGCAAAACTTGAAATAGGAATTTCTCCACTTGGTGTAGAAACTGTGATTCCTAGGACTTCACTTAAGCTGACTTGTCGGTTCCACTCAATTTCTGTGGGATCAAAATCGTACTTAACTAGAACATCGATATCATCTCCATTCACACGAAGCGTAGTTGCTGTTGAACCTGAAATTGCGCTGTTCAGCACGCTCGCCACTTGCTGCATATTAACTCCATAAAGACTGGCCAATTGCCGGTCCACTTCAATTTGGAATTCACCATTGGTATCTTCCAAGCTGTTGGCAATGTTTCGAGTACCATCAATACTTTCCAGAAGATTTTCAATCTGTAGGGCGGTACTATCAATATCACTTAGGTTGTCTCCAATAATTCGAATTTCAACAGGAGCGGCATCACCAGGTCCATCAGTAGGTTGCAGAACTTGAAGGTCAACGTCCACGCGACTGCTTAACTCTTCATAGAGTTCGTCAACGAGAATCAAACTAGATTTTTCTCTTTCTTTATTCAGTTGGATAACAAAACTAGCCAGATGAGCGTCAGATAGGCCTGAGCCATCTAGAGCACTTCCACTCGTTGTTGACGAACCTATGTTTGTAACAAAGGCGTCAATCTCTGAGTTTTCCAGCAATACAAGTTCCACTTCTTCAACGACACTTTTCGTTTCTGAAAGTGTGGTTCCAATAGGTTGACTGATATTAATGTAAACGGTGTCATTGTCTGACGGTGGGAACAACACTACTTCTACCAGTCCGAGTGAAGGTAGGGAAACACTGATAAAGAAACCTAAGATCAGAGCGGCATATAAGTTTCGAGCTGCTTTGGGATTCTCCAGGAAGCTTTCCAAAATTTCTTTGTACCATTTTTGTACTTTCTTTTCGATTTCCTTTTTCTTCACTTGAAGATTGTCGAGACTGTGGAATATTTTATGACTAGGACTTTTCCAACTGTAGAGCTGGATGCTGATACTGGTCACAATCCCTAAACTCACAAAGAGTGAAGAAATAAGAACAATACTAACGGTAATAGGAATACTTTTAATGAACTCGCCCACTAGCCCTCCTGTTAATAGCATAGGGAGGAAAGCAAAAACGGTGGTCATTACTCCTGCAATAAGTGGCATTTGATGTTCATGAATCGTTTCAATGGCAGCCTCGAGAGGGGCCATTTTAGCTTCAATTTTCACATTGATAGACTCTGTAATCACAATGGAGGCGTCCACCAAAATTCCAAGAGATAGAATCAAGGAGAAGAGGGTCAGGGAGTTTATTGTGTATCCCAAGA
>JBLIGW010000007.1:0-25113 GCA_047635955.1 Oceanicoccus sp. | reverse complement strand
GCCAAGAACTTTAATAACATCTTTGCTTGAAAACCATTGTCCACGTGTTCGAACTGCAATGGCAGAATTCGGGTCAATCCGTAGTGATTTTGGTGTTATTATTGTGCGAGCAGGGAGGTGTCTCACCTTTCTGTTTATCTCGAGTCTATCCCATGTGCGAGGGTTGATTGTGTCAACTAACATCGGGCGGAAGCCTGGGTGTTTTGTAATGTCGTTTTGATCTGATGCTCTTAACCAATTGGAAAATTCACGACTAGCTCCCTTTATTAAAGCTATGGCTGCTGTTTCATCGATTACTTCTCTTTTTATTAATTGAGCTATAGGTGGCAGTCTGTGCGCTTCTTGTTCAGCTCCTGAAGTTACATTGAAGCTAGGTGGTATTACAATTTTATCTGCAGCACCACTGAACCATGCTGCCGTGGGTACTGTGTGCCTGTGATCCACCTCAGTGTCGGTAATTTTTTCACCCGTTTCTGTGTCAGACAGGGTAACTTTAATCGCTTCGTTTATTTTTGAAAAAGTTAAGTGTGATGGGTCACTTGCTTGTGGACCTGTAGGAGTTAATTTACTTCCATCGTGAAGAGTTACGGTAGTAATCTCTTTGGCTATACGGCTTAACGCTCCATCATGGCCATCTTTTTTCAGGTCATGGAACATGGGACGGTCTAATGGACTTCTTTGTGATGTGCCACCACTTAGGTCAGCAGTTCCCATTCCGTAACCAGGTTGGTCTCGTCGTTTCATTTGTGTTTGGGCTATTAATTGGCGCGATAATCTCCTGAAATTGGAGTTTTGTCAAGTTCAGTGATCGATTTGCTGGTGAATTTACCTTAAAACAAAAGCAGCTCTTTAGCTCTTGCTTTTTCTGGTGAGATAATTAGAATATCCGCGAAATTTTCAAAGCAAGAACCCAAAACGCAAATGGCTAAAACTAGTGATCAAAAACGAACAGAAGACCTCATGGATGTATGGGGATCGTCACGTGTGAGCATTTTCTTTCAGACTACCGGAATGGTGGTGGTGCTAACCGCACTGTTTGCTGTTGTTGGTTATTACTTGGATCAGTGGCTAGGAACATTTCCTGGTTTTTTTATTGCTGGAATCGTGATAGCTTTCCCAGCGGTTCAGTTTGCTCTTTATAAAAAGTTCAAGTCTTACTCAAAAGTAAAGCTAGATAACCTAAAAGATTAATGCCAAATATTCCCGAAATTCACCTTCCGTCACAAGAAATCTTCACTATTAGTGGACTGAGTGTTAGCAATACTATGTTGGCAACATTGGTCACTTCTGCGTTGCTACTTGTTATGACGATTGTGATTCGTCGAAAAGCAGGGCTAATTCCTAGTCGTCCTCAAATGATGATGGAGCTGATTATGGATTACTTTGTAGATAAGTTGGAAATTGCTTTTGGAGACAAAGAAAGAGCTATGAAAGCTTTTCCTTTGATCTTTACTCTTTTCCTTTTCTTACTTGTAGCCAATCAGTTCACCTTACTCCCTTTTATGGAAAGTATTATTACTGCTGATGGAGTGAACGTATTCCGAACACCGACTTCAGATTACAGTCTGCCAATTGCACTTACGATTTTAGTTTGGGTGATTTCACATGTTTTGGCGCTTTCAATCTCGCCGTTGCGGCACATTGGAAACTTCATCAAAATTGAAGGATTTTTCAAGATTCGGAAACTTAAAGATGTACCTATGGCGTTCTTGGATTTCTTCCTTGGACTCATGGATATTGTTGGGGAGGTGGCGAAGCTCGCTTCACTCTCAACTCGTTTGTTCGGGAACATCTTCGCTGGAGAAGTGATCGTTGCGATTATCTCTGGTCTTATGATTTATACTCAGTATCTGGTTCCTATTCCTTTTCTCGGCCTCAGTGTATTGGCTGGACTCGTGCAAGCCTTCGTGTTTGCAATGCTGTCTATCCTCTACATCAGTAGCGCTTTGAATGGAGTACGACCTCCTGAGCAATCAACTGTCTAATCATTTATTTTAACCCTTTCAAATTATGGAAGTAGAAGCAGTAAAACTACTCGCAGCAGGACTCTGTATGGGACTTGGTGCTATCGGTTCTGGTATCGGTGAAGGTTTCGTTGGAGGTAAAGCTCTTGAAGCTATGGCACGTAATCCTCAAATGAGTGACAAAGTGTTCACCAACATGATCATCGCGATCGCACTTGCAGAATCAACCGCTATTTACGCACTCGTTGTTTCTCTCGTGATCCTATTCGTATTTTAATTACAATCGACCTAAATTATGGACAAATTAGCCAGTTTAGGAATTGATCTCTCGAAAATTGTTTTCTACTTAGTAAACGTTGGGCTTCTATTGGTTTTGCTTCAGCACTTCCTTTACAAGCCATTGCTTACTTTCATTGATCAACGTCGAAAGCACATCGCGGACAGTATTGAAGAATCAAACCGTCTTCGATCTGAATTCGAAAAAACGCTGACTCAAGCTAAGACAGACCGTGAAACTTCTGAAGAAACGCTTCGTGAAGAGCTTGCTAAGCTCAAACGATTCACTGAAGAAGAACGAGCTAAGCTCATTACGGACATGGACGCGGCTCGCACAGAAATGATGCGAAAAGCTCAAGGAGAGATTGATCAAAAGAAGGACAACCTTCTAAAGGACGCTGAAAAGGATGTGAAAGCTCTTATGAGTAAGATCATCTTGGATATCGTTCAAAACAAAGTACCTGAAAAGGTGATTCAAGAAAGTATCCAAGATTCTTGGAAACAATATTCTAAATAATTATGCTCAACGATTTTCTAACAGCACTGATGCACGAAATGGTTCGCTTTCTTGCAAAGCACCCTGAGTTCTTTGATGGAACAGCGGATATTCGTGAAAAGGCACTTGAAAACGTTCGCATGCCGTCAACATTCAAGCATTACTTGGCGCACCGAAAGGCCAGTGATTTCATGGATGATTTACGTTTATCAGCAAGTTTTATCACTGCTCCCAAGAGTGCAAAAATTGAAGGCAATGCTTTCTTTAAAGCCATTGTGGAGTTTTTCACTGGAACTTTTGCCGTTAAAATTGACATGCTAAACAGTGACTTCTACGGCTTTTCTGATGAAGATCAGAAGACAGTAGTTAACGAACTGATTAAGAGCGATAGCCAAGTGGCTCAAACGATGAGAGGTCTTCTCATCCGACGAAATTATCAAGAACTTTCAGAAGGGCTCGTGGCTCTCACACGACGAGTAGTAGGTGCAACTTATATTGTTGTGCAGACGCCTCGTGAGGTGAGCATTGATCTAAAGAAGGAGATGCGTTCTACTTTAGTGAAAGAAAACCCGTTGAGCTTTCCTGTATTTCAAATCAATAAAAAATTGATTGGAGGAATGCGTGTCTTCAAAGATGGTCAAGTTAATGATCATTCTTGGGTTTCACGTGTACTCCATTTTACTTCACTTTAATAATTCTATGACTAAAGACGCAAATCTTAAATCATTCCTGTCCTCTATGGAAGCAGCACTGGGCGACGCGAAAGCAAGCACAGCAAGTGGAGACAGTAATCAAGGGATCATTCAATCTTACAAAGATGGAGTGATCAAAATCCAAGGACTTAGTGGCCTCAAAATGAATGAGGTGGTCACTATCGAAGGCGTTAACGCCAAAGCCCTTGTGATGAATCTTGAACAAGACGCTGCCTTTGCTCTCGTACTTCAAGCGAGTAAAGGGATTCGTGAAGGACTTTTTGTTTCTTCTACGGGTCAGTTCCTTTCTATCCCAGTTGGTGAAGACATCATCGGGCGAGTAGTAGATCCACTTGGAGTGGTACTCGATGGAAAAGGAGATTACAAATCAGACAAACGAATGCCTCACGAATCTAGTGCTCCTGGAGTAATGGATCGTAAATCAGTACATGAACCACTTCAAACGGGGATTGTAGCGATTGATAGTCTAGTTCCAATTGGACGAGGACAACGTGAACTAATTATTGGAGATCGACAAACTGGTAAAACTACTGTTGCTCTCGATACTATTTTGAACCAAGCAGACCAAGACATGATTTGTATCTATGTTGCGGTTGCTCAACGTGAAGCTAAAACTGCTCAAGTGGTAGCTAAGCTTACAGAAACGGGTGCAATGAAATACACAATTGTGGTTTCAGCTCCAGCAGCTGGTTCTGCGGTAATGCAATATCTTGCTCCTTATGCAGGTGCAGCAATTGCTGAATACTTCATGAATCAAGGTAAACATGTACTTGTTGTATATGATGATCTTTCGAAGCATGCGGTTGCTTACCGTGAAATGTCCCTTCTACTTCGACGGCCACCAGGGCGTGAAGCTTACCCAGGGGATGTATTCTACCTTCATAGTCGATTGCTCGAACGAGCGGCTAAACTTAGTGACGAAAAAGGTGGAGGATCTATCACAGCGCTTCCAATTATTGAAACTCAAGCGAATGATGTTTCCGCTTATATTCCAACCAATGTGATTTCTATCACGGATGGACAAATCTTCCTTCAATCTGATCTCTTCAACCGAGGAATTCGTCCTGCGATTAACGTAGGTATCTCTGTTTCTCGTGTAGGTGGATCAGCTCAAACTAAGATCATGAAGAAAGTAGCGGGTCCTGTTAAAATGGATCTTGCTCAGTACTACGAACTTGAAGCGTTCTCACAATTTGCCTCTGAATTGGATGAATCTACTAAAGCGAAGCTCACACGTGGGAGCCGTGTTGTGGAAGCTCTTAAGCAAAAACAACATGATCCTTACGCACTTTGGAAGGAAGTGGTTGTTCTCTTTGCTGCGACGAAAGGATACTTTGATCCTATCGATAAGACAGCAGTGGTGGCGAAAATCGAATCGCTATTCGCTCTTGTTCAAAGCAGCCACACAGACTTGATTGATGCGATTAATAAGGAGAAGAAACTAACTCCTGGAATTGAAGCTTTGATTAAAGACACACTTGATAAATTCTTTGCCTAATGTCTGGAAACCTACTAGAAATTAAGAAAAAGATCGGCGGGGTGAAAAACACCCGTAAGATCACCAAAGCCATGCAATTGGTTGCTGTGAGTAAAATGCAGCGTTTCCAAATTCGCGCGGTTGCGTCACGGTCTTTCGTGTGGGATCTCCTCAATGTTCTAGACCGAAATATGAGCGTCCAATCAAACAGTCCATACTCTGAAAAACGTACGGAAGGGAAGACTCTCTTCGTTGTTTATACTTCAGACAAAGGACTGTGTGGATCACTCAATACTAAACTCAATAATGCACTTTATCGTAGCGATAAGTGGAAAAACACCCCTGAAGACGAGCGTTTGCTCATTACGATTGGGAAGAAAGCCCACGACTACGCAAAGAGCAATAAAATTGATGTTGTCGAGCATTTCTTAGGAATTCCTGAGAAGCTTGCAACACTGGATGCGATTCAAATTATTGACCGTATTCTTTCTTACTGGACGAGTAAAGAAGCCAAAGAAGTTATCTTCATTGCTCCTCATTACAAGAACTCATTTACGTTCTATCCAGTTATGAAAACATTCCTTCCATTTACTGAAGACACCATTGAAAGTGTTCTTGGGCACTTGGAAGAAGGTGAAAAACCTGAATTTGTTCGAGACGAGAATCAGTTTATGATTTTTGCTCCATCTGAAGACCATGTACTCGACCGTTTGTATGAGCAAATCATTCAAGCAATGTTTATTCAATCCTTTTTGGAATTGAAAGCTTCTGAGTATTCTAGTCGGATGATCGCGATGCAAAATGCAACTGATGCAGCAGACCGAATGATCAAAGACCTCACTCGTGTTTACAATCAAATTCGTCAGTCCAAAATTACGCAAGAAATTGCGGAACTTATGGGGGCGTCTATGGCGATGGAAGACGAAGACTAATTTTAATTACAACCCTTAACTCATTTATCATGGCAGATAAAAAAGCGGTACATCCAAAAGGAAAAATCTCCCGAATTCTTGGGGTGGTTGTGGACGTGCATTTCTCGAATCATGTGCCGGATCAATTTTCCGCACTACAAATTGACGGACCAAATGGTCGCGTTATCCTTGAAGTCCAAGCTCACCTTGGAAACAATGTTGTACGAGCAGTTGCGATGTCTACAACTGATGGACTTTCAGTGGGTTACGAAGTAATGGATACTGAATTCCCAATTTCTACACCAGTTGGTGACGTGACACTAGGTCGCGTATTCAACGTAACTGGTGATGTGATTGATGGTGGAAAAGAAATTCCAGCATCAGCAGAACGACATTCTATTCATGCAGATCCACCTGCATTCATTGATCAAAATCCTTCAGTAGAAGTATTTGAAACAGGGATCAAGACTGTGGATCTTCTTTGTCCATTCATCAAGGGTGGGAAAGTGGCTCTCTTCGGAGGAGCTGGAGTAGGAAAAACAGTAATCATACAAGAACTCATCCATAACGTTGCCATGGGTCATGGAGGGTACAGTGTGTTTGCTGGAGTAGGAGAACGAACGCGTGAAGGGAACGATTTGATTCACGAAATGAAAGATTCTGGAGTGATCGACAAACTTGCGATGGTCTTCGGACAAATGAACGAGCCACCAGGAGCTCGTATGCGTGTGGCTTTGACGGGTCTAACGATCGCTGAAAAGTTCCGTGATGAAGGACGAGATATTCTTATGTTTGTTGATAATATCTTCCGATTCACCCAAGCCGGTTCTGAAGTATCAGCGCTACTCGGGCGTATGCCTTCTGCGGTAGGGTACCAACCAACTCTTGCGACTGATATGGCTGCTCTACAAGAACGTATTACGACTACTCATAAAGGGTCTATTACTTCAGTACAAGCGGTATACGTGCCTGCGGATGATCTTACTGATCCTGCGCCAGCTACGACCTTTGGTCACTTGGATGCGACTGTTGTATTGAATCGTAAGCGTGCCTCATTGGCGCTCTTCCCAGCGGTAGATCCTCTGGATTCAAACTCAATCGCGCTTAAGCCAGAAGTAGTAGGA
The DNA here is from genome assembly GCA_047635955.1 of Oceanicoccus sp. Taxonomy (GTDB): domain Bacteria; phylum Patescibacteriota; class Gracilibacteria; order UBA1369; family 2-02-FULL-48-14; genus WFTC01. The sequence goes on along the minus strand of JBLIGW010000007.1, from coordinate 18,152 downwards.
GAAGAACATTACTACGTTGCCACTCAAGTAAGGCAGCTTCTACAACGATACAAAGAACTTCAAGACGTGATTGCCATTCTTGGGATGGATGAACTTTCTGAAGAAGATAAGAGCGTGGTACACCGAGCTCGTCGTGTTGATAAGTTCCTTTCACAAAATTTCTTTGTGGCTGAACAATTCACCGGGAATCCAGGTGTCTACGTAAAGATTGAAGATACTATCCGTGCATTCAAGGAAATTCTTGATGGAAAGCACGATCATATTGATGAAGCGCATTTCTACATGGCGGCTGGAATCGAACAAGTTATGGAACGTCACGGTGCTGAGAAAAAAGATAAAGCCAACGCCTAATGTCTAAGAATCCAAAATTCAATTTTATCATCCGTACTCCTGAAGGAGGTACACTCGACGCTCAAGTTGAGTCTATCTCTCTCACGACGGATGGGGGAGATCTTCAATGTTTCTCCGGTCATGCGGCCTTAACGGGTAGCGTGGCATTCAGTCCTGTTGTGATTGAAATGGGTGAACACCAAGAAACCTACATGGTTAGAAATGGAATGTTCCTCTTTGATAACAAAACAGACAAAGCCTCACTTTTGGTTCTTTCTGCGGAAAAGAAAGCAGAAATGCAAATGTCTACTGTTAAGGAATATCATGATTTTATCGTTGAAAAACTCAAGAGTGGAGAAGACCTAAGTGAATACCAAATCAAATACCTCGAAGGTGAACAACTTGCTGTTGAGCAACAGATTGATATGGTTCAAGAATAATAAAGAAAAAAAGACCCGGCCGAAATGGAGGGTCTTTTTTAATGGAGTCATGAAGCGCTATTGAGCGCAGCGCCCTGAATTTAAATTGTTTGTACATGTTCTTTTATCTAGAAATAAGAGATTCTAATTTGATTATTAAGTTCAAACTACATAACAGCCTTTCGTCAATTTTGTTACAGTACTAAGCACTCGTATGCCATTTTTTATGAAATTTCCCATCCGTATCCGGGTGGCCAATAAAGCTTCTTGAACGTGTTTTAGAGAAAGCGTCTATGCTGTATGCTTGAAGGAATACTTCCTACCCATTCACGCTCCATGTAATCTGCTAAATTCGTTCTGCCAAGAATTAGTTCCATTGCTTCACGTGGAGTTTCTGCGCATACGCAACTCCATTCAGCCCTATAGTGGTGCACTTCAGGGCTGAATGTACCCTATCATTATTTGCTGCTTAAATCTCAACAGTGAAAACATTATATATAGGTGTATATATAGGTGTATATATGCTATAGTAGTGTTGGTATTATTCACTTTTTAGATCTTATGGTATATAAAACACCTCGGCCTCTTTTAAAAATATATACTCTAAAGGATATCGCAAATGTGGTTGGAGTGGACAAAACAAGTATCATTCGTTGGGAAAAGGATGGGGAAATTCCAAAAGCTTCTCGTGATAAACATGGATGGAGGTATTATGATGAAAAAATGGCGTATGAGGTTATCAAGTCTATTGGAGTATTTCAGAAATCAAAAAAGAAAAGCAGAAAGAAGGTTGTAGAAAATGGAGTAACTGCTCTTTTAAAGAAAGGAAATAGTGAAGAAATAGTTTCAATACTTCTTAAAGAGCCCATTGTAAGAAAAAAAGTCATTAAGCAGCTTTTTGAGGATGAAAAAGCACGAAAGCAAATGCTTCTTCAGATTATTGAGCAGCTATTTCTTTCTTAAGTCTTTTCTATGCGTTTATCAGTTGTAGATGATGGAGCTATTCAAATTAATGCAAGATAATAATTACGATGCGGTTGTTCTTGACCTGAGAGTGTCTGATCTATTGGGTATAGATTTATATAGAATGATGCGAAAGTAGAGTATCATTCTGCCTGTTCTCAGTTTGAGTGCATTGGACGCAAATAGTGACAAAGTGAATGGGTTGAATAACGGTGATGATTATTTGAGTAAACCGTATCGTTTTGAGAAATTGCTTGCACGAGTACATAACCCTATTAGGCCTAATGTTTCTTCAAAATCGGTAAGTAGCCAGAAGCTATCAATTGGTGAGTTGAGTATGGATCTTTCTAGCTTTAAAGTGACAATGGGAAGTGAAAGACTTATTCTCTCATAGAGAGGTTTTTCCCTCCTTTTTTATTAAATGACACAAAATGACCGTGTTGTTAGTCGAAAGGAACTTTTGAATAAAGTTTGGAAAAAGAAAGTACCGATTCGAATGTATTAGATGTTTACATTAGGTGTTTACGCAAATTGATTGATTCTGATGCAGTGAATTCACATATTGTTACTCTTCATAAGAAAGAATATAGATATGAATAGGAGTTCATTTTTGCTAACAGATTACTAGTACTGAATGAGCAAGTAGACGTTTATTTAGGCTTTGTTCGTTATTAGTTCACATCTGTCAATTTGTATTGAGGTTCGTAACTTGCAAAAAAATAGGAAATGTTAGAGAATGCTTTTAAGTATGATTTTCGTTAATCATACAACATAATATAGTCAGCCTAGTGTGGTGACGTGTTTGTACTAAGATTTCATCTATACGCTATGACTATTAAGAAAGTTTACACATTGGAGGAGTTAAAAGTTCTTCTTCGTGATCTAGTAAAAGAAGAAATAATCAAACGTGGAGGCAATCCTGTTGAAGATTATGAGGAAGGTGACTTTCAAGATATACTAAGTGATTATCTGGAAGATGAGGGTGAAGTTTTTTATATTGCTGCTGATACCGCTGTTGGGCGCAAGGCAATGTCTAGTCGAGTTGTAGATGAGTTACTTTAATTTATATATTTCAATATTCTAACACCCATAATCATGGCTACAGTTAAGGCAAAGACTTTAGACGGAAAAAGTGACTCAAATAAGAAAGACCATTCTAATAAGAAAGACCATTCTAATAAGAAAGACCATTCTGATAAGAAAGACCACTCTAAGAAGGAAAAAATGGAAGTCTTAACTAAGGCTTTTGTTGCTTCAGAAATGAAAGCTGTCAAATCTGATCTTTCTCGGATTGAGAAGCTTCTCGAGAAGAAGCCTCACATGAGTGGTTCTAGTTTTATTGAAGATCAAGCTGAAATTGCTGGAAGTCGTTTGGAGGTGCTTTTACGACATGGAGACGTAACTCAAAAAGATATTGATGCAATAGGAGTGCTCATGGCTCTTGCAAGTGATCTCGACGACTAAACAGTTATCATCAGTTTGCCATGGCTTACATGCCAATTATGTTCTAAAGTTTCCATCCTTTTTCGAACATGTCGCTACTAGCGGTATGGGCTCGTTTATCGATGTGTATAGGGTCGTTTCCCCCCCCCCTTGGCAATTCTCCTCATCTTAACGCCCTCATTGACTAAGATGATTGATATGAGGAGGATGAGGAGGTAAGGTAGCTGAGTAACTTCAGAACATAATTTTTATTTATTCAAATCCCATTCCATATGAGTGATTTCAAAATTACAAAAGAGGACGTTAAAACAATTCTGGCAGATTCTAAGTTTATTGATGAGGTTATTGGTAAGGCTTTACGGGATCCAGAAATATTTAAAGATTTGGCTGAAGGTCTTGCTGATGTATTGGCAGAATCACTTCGAACCGATCCTAAATTCAAGAAAAAATTGATTGAGGCCGTTCATGGGGATAAGAACTTTAAAAAAACACTTCTTGAAGAGCTTTCCGATAACCTTGGTGATGACCTTTCTTAAACATGAAAACTATAAATTCTTCAATATTAAATTGGATAGGTGAAAGGAAAGGGCTCATAGTCGCTATTCTTGTTTCTATTGTAATCCTTTTGCTTCCACAACCTGAGCCCATAGCTTTCGGTGATGATCTTGTCGCTTTGACGGCTGATGGTCAGAAAATGTTAGCCTTATTGGCCTTGGTTATGATTGTGTTTGTAACTGAGGCACTTCCTGTGGGCGCACTTGTTTTTGTGGTTTACTCCTGGTTAGTTTTTTTAAATATTGGTGAACCTGAAGAAGTTGTTAAGCTTTTTGGCCATGATGCGCCGTGGTTTCTACTAGGTGCATTGATGATTGCTTCAGTTCTAGTTAAGCATGGCATACATAAGCGCGTTTTGGTTGTAATATTGAGGTTTGCAGGCTATAGGGTTCGGAATATTGTGTTTGGGATAGTTTCCTTTTGCGCTATTGCAGCTGCTTTTATTGCTGACCATACTATAGCAGCCATGATGCTACCTGTAGCATTAGCGATGATTAATTCAACTGGTGGGTTTGATAAAAATCCAAATCTTTCAAAATTACTATTATTTGCGATTGCTTACGGTGCTTCTATTGGTGGTTTGGGAACTCCTTCCGGAGGGGGTCGAAATGTAGTTATGATTGGATTCCTTAAGGACTATTTTGATGTGAGTATTCATTATGGAGCTTGGATGATTATGGCTCTACCAATTCTATTGATCCTGATTCCTTTCGTAGTTTTTGTTCTGATGAAAACTTTTCCTCCCGAGAGGAAAGAGCTAAAATCGGAAATGCAGGAAATTCAAAGTGAAATTATGCTAAATCCTATGCGCAAATCTCAGTGGGTAGTTATAGCAATATTTTTGATGATTCTTCTCATGTTGATCACTCAAGGAGAATCAGGATTGGGAGTAATAGTTATGTTTGGGGCCTTGGTTTACCTTGTTTTTGGTTTGGCGGAATGGAAAGATTACCAGAAAATTAACTGGGGAATTGGTTTGCTTTACTTCGGAGCAGTTGCTTTTGGTTCTGCTTTACGTGCGACGGGAGCGGCTACATGGTTGGCTGCAAATATTTCTCTACTTTCCAGCTCTGTTCTTGGTATTAGTGGTGGTACTCCTCTAATTGGAGTTAGCGTGGTTTTCACATCTATGTTTAGTCAGTTTGTATCCGATGGACCTGCAGTAGCTAGTGTCGGTCCGGTTTTCCTTGAAATGGCTAGGTTAAGTGGTACTGATCCTGTTAGTCTTGGTATTGCAGTCGCTATTTCCTCAGCATTTGCCTTTGCTCTTGTTATAGGAACACCGCCGAATGCAATTATTTATGGTACGGGTTATGTTAAAGGGAAAGATTTCTTGAAAGCTGGAATTCCTTTGTACTTAATTTCTATTATAATACTCATGATCGTTGTGAAGTTCTGGTGGTTAGGAGTGCTCGGCGTAGGTTTAGATGGTTTTCATTAGAATTGATATTTTACATTAAATTAGTATGAATATTCTTATCACCACTGACGGTAGACTTCATTCAGAAGAGGCAATCCGCTTTACTAGCGAATTATTTAAAGAGCTTAAGCCTAAGGTTACAGTTATGCATGTCCGTCCAGAAAATCATCCTGAGGAAACGGAGGAAATGGGGAGGAAATATCTTAAGACTGCTGCTAAAATTTTAAAACCATTTGGCATTAAAGCTACTTTAAAGTATGAGGAAGGTGATACTTCAGAATGTATTTTGCATGCAGTTGATACTGGTAATTTTCATCTTTTAGTTATGGGCTCTCAGGGTCACTCTTCTGTTTTAAAAGGCATAACTGGCAGTTTACTACATCAAAGTACTGAGGATGTCGTTTCTGTATCGCCACTTTCAATACTTCTCGTGAAAAACCCTCCAAAAAAAGTACGCAAAGTCTTACTATGTACTGATGGTTCCACATACGCTGAATCTGCAATTGATTTTTGGGGTAGATTAAAAAAGTCTTATGAGCCACAGGTTACTCTGCTTAATATTGTTCCTAATGTTTTGGGAGGACGCTTTCAATCTTATGTGGACACGTCTGTTCGTAAACAGTTACTTCATGCTTTTTTGACATCAGACAATCCAAGTGCAAAACTTTTAAAAAGAGGGAAAATTATTCTGGAGCAGTATGGTATAGGAGATGTAGACATTAAGTTACGTGAGAAAAAGTATGCAGCGAGTGAAATTATTAAAGAATCTGAGGAAGGTGATTATGATCTTATTGTGATGGGGTATCAGGGCGTAACTGAGGAAAGTTCAAATAAAACACCTGGCACTCAGAGTTATGAGGTTCTTAAACATTCACAAACCTCAGTACTGGTTCATTTGCCACAAAAAATGAAAGGAGTCTAAATTATTATATTAGATTTTGCTACATTAAGCCCTGAAGTGCACCCCAGGGCTGATGAATCAGAAGGTTTTCTTGGGAAATAATCTCATAAGGGGTTTTGTAATTCAAGCATTTGCGTGGAGTGTGGCTTAATCAGTCTTTAATTTTTTGTACTTCTTCCCAGAAACAACTGTGTCTGCTTCAAAATGCTCAAACTCACGTCTTTCTTTCAATCATAGGTGCCATTTGTGCTGTTCTTCTGAACTTTATGCACAATGTCTGAGTGACTTACCCCTGAGTTCATTCCAATATCTCGCTTGGAATAGCCTTTTAAAAGCAGCTCTGCTTTAGCGTAATGTGTGTAGTTTTTCATGTAACCTAGGTTTAGACCACCTAGGTGGTGCACTTCAAACGTGAATGGAGGACAATGGGGGAGCGATAAGATAAAAAAACTGCCTTTTCCGACTTAGCTCTGAACAATTCTTTTTGCACCATGTGCTTCCTTTTTCTTTAGTACTTGGTGGTCGACAAAAACGTTCAAAAATCTGCGGCAGTTTTTTTAAATACCATGTCCGTTATCTTGAGTACGTAACTGCGTCTCGTTTGTTCGGTTACACATCTTAATATCTATCTTGTTTGCTTTTTCCATAATTTGCCTAGTTTTTAGGTTCTAGAATCTTTGGCTCCATATGTCTAAAATATGTTTTGTACCTGCCATAAAAGCCAGAATGGGGTGTGTCTCATAGCTAAGTGTCATAACAGAATTATAATATACTGCAGTAGCAGTATATTGTATTTGTCTGATCAAGTATGATAGAATTATTATAATTTTTATTCTTATACATTTATCCCTCTACACCCCATGTATACTAAGTTTATCAACTGGCTAGAAAGGTACCTCATTCTCTTTGTTGTTTCAGGCTTCATTGCTGGAATTGTTGGTGCTGCGTATTCACAAGGTTTCATTGATGGAGTTAATTCCATTATTGACGCTTTCATGAATGCTTATGACTACTTAGCACCGATTGCTATTTTCTTAATATTGACACCTGCTTTGACAAAGCTGTTCTCAACCCGAAAAATGGGTAAATTTGGTTTGTTTGTTATTCGCTGGTACGCGGTAAGAAAAATACTTGCTTGCTTCTGGGCAATTGCCTTTATTGCAGTTGTGCTTCGGCTGCCGCTTATGCCTGAATCAACAACGTCTATTACGGCAGCAGTGATAGAGACCGTAAAGTCCTTAGGGGTAATGGCTACAACAAGTCCATATTTCTGGGCAATGTATGCCGCTATCGGTATGTCACTTCTTTCTCTTAAGGTAAAATGGCTCTATAAGCTATTTGATACGGTTCTGAACAGTGTTGAAGCTGGAGGTAAATTCTTTATACCGATTATGCCTGTTTTCATGTTGGGTATCGGAGCATATGTGTATGCTTTGCCTCAAAATGTAGCTGAACAAGTTGGTCTGGAAGGGGAGGGTCTCGCTACTCTTACCAACCTTAACATCTGGGGTTGGCAGTTGGATCCAACTACATCTGCAGGTATGATTGGAATTTACGTTGTAGGTGCTTTACTTACAGCTGTAGCTTGTATGTTATGGCAGTTGGTATTCCTTTATATTACTGCAAAAAAAGAAAAGCGTTTTACAATCAAAAGTTATTTCAAGGATTATTGGGTTAGAGTGTATCCATTGCTTTGGGCGACCAGTTCTGAGGCTCTTGCTACACCTCTAAATCTTTATTTAGTGAAGAAGTATGCGCCATGGGTTAGAGATAACATTAGAAGGTTTACAGTTGGTATCGGAAGTTACATGAATATAAATGGAACGCTCATCAATGTATTTATTCTTGGAGCAATTGTCCTTCAAATTATTGGACTTAATGTTTCTGTAATGGAGCTTGTTCTTATTATTCCAATTGTGTTCTTGATAAGTTATGGAGTTCCGGGTATTCCTGGTGAGCTAGTACTTTTTGCTGGCCCAATGGCTCTACTGCTCGACATTCCAGAACCTATTGTCCCACTGTTCTTAGCTGTTTACCTTGGACTACAAATTGGTCTTTCGGATTCATTCAGAACAGGTAATAATAGTACCGATGATCATATTGGAACTATCTACATGAATGCGGTCTATGAACAAGAGTATGCAAATTCAGAAGAAGAGGAGCCTGCATTTACTTAATATCTAATTAACTTAATTATTAATATGAACACAGTAAATATAAAAAAAGTATCAGATTTACGCGGTGAAGAAATCCACGGAATCTTTGCACATGCTGAAGAAATTGCTGGAATGCATTCAGCCTTAACCTCTTCTCGAGGTGATTACTTTAAGAAGAGGTTGTTGTCAAAATTGTCCAAGCCACTTGAGGAAAAGATGGTAAGAGAGTTTGCAGAAAAATCTGGTATAAAAGATTACAAGCGTCATGTTCATCAATTGGTGAAATGTGGTTTCGTTGAGCAGAAGTCTTCTTCTGACAAGATGTGGTACACTTACAGAAGAACTTACAATGGTGAAGAGGCGATGGCTTTTGTAAGTAAATTGGAGAGAAAGTTTGGTACAGGCAGAGTTAAAGATTTATTCAAGGCTTCATTGGGTATTAACTCAACACGTTTGTTTCTGAAGGTTTACAGTAGTACTCCTAAAGCATTTAATGGTGAAAAAGACATTGTTTATTCACCTCTTGAGATAGGTCAAATGACAAGCTTTCTTCCTAGAACGATAGAAGGTATATCTGCAAGTGATAAATTAGATGGTGGTGGACTAGTATCTTATATGGAAGATGGTAATGTCCATGTTAACCCTCGTAGATCAACAGCGTTCTATCAATATCTGAAAGGTCTCTACTCACTTCTTCCACGCTAGTAAGTTTCATATGTTATACGTTTTGACTTATGGTCATTACCGTGCTATACTATAGTGATATAGTAATCTAGTACAAATAATATATAAAAATAAAAGCTCAAATGAGGAAGGATGAAAAAACTAAGAGTAGTAGTCTTGCTCGAGGGAAAAGAGAGAGATCTATAAATAGATCTAATCCAAGTATTACTACAGTTAGGCTCTCTAGAGAGAGGACTTTCCTCTCTAGAGAGAGGACTTTGCTCTCGCATAAACGTACGTGTTTATCACAAGTACGACTTTCGGTAGGGATTGCTGCATTAGGTTTTGGTGTTATTCGTTTGTTCGAAGATTCACCTCACTCTGAGGCTATGGTCACTTTGGGATTTGGCTTTTTACTTTTGTCAGCTTTCATTGGCTTCTTTTCTTGGTTAGATTTTCGTAAGTACGTCTATCATCTTGAAAAAATACGTCAAAATAGAGGAAAACTGGATGAGGTTTATTTTGATGAATGGACTGAGTTGGTTGATAAGGAATTACCAATGGATTAATTAATGATTTATGACTGATAAAGAATCTCTTTGGGAACGAATTGATGCGCATTTGATTAAAATGTCTACATTCGAACAAATTGAGCGATCTAGGGTAACTAATGACTCTGAGGAGGATTATGTATACCTAAGCTTGATCGAACCGGATCCTGTTAAGGAGTCGGAAAACGTATTGGAGGGTGAGGAATCATTACTAATGGATAGGCTAGCCTTAATGGAAAACAAAGAATTCAAAAAAAAGAAAACCATTGGTATCTCTGCAGATATAGTTTTACTTGACGATACAAAATATAAGCACAAGCCTAAGAAAATCACTGCTAGGAAAAAACCTGTTATTAAAAAAATAAATGTTAAGAAAAAGGTTCAAAAAAAGATTGTCAAAGTAAGTATTAAACCGGTTGTGAAAAAGAAAGTAGTTAAGAAAAAGGTTCAAAAAAAGATTGTCAAAGTAAGTATTAAACCCGTTGTGAAAAAGAAAGTACTTAAGGTGGTTTCTAAATCTAAGAAGAAACGTAGATTAGTTAAAGTTGTCGACATGCATGCAATCACCCGTGAGGACCTATTAAATAAGCTCCGAGAGGATACTTTGGTTGAATGGCTAAGTATCGGTGAAAAATATTCTGAGTTCGAACATGTTTTTAGAGATGCTGTAAGTTCCTTGTTAAAGGATTACGGTTTTGAATATTTCGATCCATTAGTCAATAAACATGATGATGAGCTTAGTAAGAAAAAAGCTAAACACGTCTTTGATGATTTGATAGATGAAATGGCATAAATTAATTAACTCTACACTTTATGGAAACTGTACTTTCAAATTTTGGTCTCGTAGGCTGGCTAGTAGTGTTTATTATTGCTATGACCATTCTATTAAAAGGGTCTGATTATTTTACTGATGCAACAGAAGATGTAGGGAAATCACTTGGGATACCTAATTTTATTCTTGGTGTAACTGTGGTTAGCATGGGTACTTCCTTACCTGAGCTAGTATCTTCTGTTTTTGCAGTTCAGGCTGGTAGTTCCGAAATTGTAGTTGGTAATGTAGTCGGTTCGAATCTGACCAATATCCTACTGATTTTAGGTATAACTGCGGTTGTAGCAAAAAAATTGAAGGTCAGTTGGGATTTAGCAGCAGTGGACTTACCTTTGTTTATTGGTACTTCAGCCTTGTTACTACTGACTACATATGATGGTGTATTCACCACCTATGAAGCTATAATTTCAATTTTGGCCTTCTTTGTCTATTTTGGCTATGTGTTTAATGTGCATGGAGGTGAAAGTGGGAGTAAGAAAAAAGGGAAAGTAGGTATGAAAACAGTAGGTGTTCTTCTTTCGAGTGTAGTTGCAATCTACTTTGGAGCGAAATACGTGGTAGGTGCAGTTATAGCTATTGCTGCAATCCTATCTATACCTGCTGAAATTGTTGCTGTAAGCGCCGTTGCATTAGGAACTTCACTTCCTGAACTCGTAGTGAGTTTAATGGCTGTAAAGAAAGGCAATGCAGAAATGGCGATTGGAAATATATTAGGGTCAAATATCTTTAATGCTACTTTGGTAATGGGTGTAGCAGGTTTATTTGGGACCTTAATTGTTCCTGTCACTTTAATCACCCTATACTTTCCACTTATCATTGTAGCGAGTCTTATGTACTATTTTGTCTCACAAGACAAAGAGGTAGTTCGTTGGGAAGGTCTTATGCTGCTTACTCTGTATGCGCTCTTTTTAGGGACAGTGTTCTCAAGTATTTAATAACTCTTTTTTTAATATGATTAAAGGTAAACAAAACTCTCCCTCTAAAAAGGAAATCGGAAAACAAATTATGATTATTTTGAAGAAGGCTTTAGGTCATGAGAACAGGGTGATTGTTGATCCGAGTCTTCGTGAAAAGGACGAATTTAATGATGAATTAGATTTGTTTGAGGATGAAATTAAAGAATTCCTAGATAATAATGAAGATTATTTGAGTAAAGAGCAGGAAGAGGTATTAAATTATGTACTGAAAAAATTAGGAATAATTTCAGGTTAGGATTTGTACTCTTATAGCTTCGCCAGTTTGATTATATTTTACTACTAAGAGATGAATATATCCCAGAAAATACTTTTTCGTCGCTTCCTCCAACCCGATGATATTATCGAGAGAGTTTACTATGAGCATCATGTCTTTCTTGTAAAACCTATGATTGCTGTTGTTGCAGTAGCATTATTGGCCGCAACAATAGCTGCATTTATTGATAGATCATACTTTTTACCAATATTTATACTTACTTTTTTTATTGGACTAGTTAGAAATGCTTTTGTTCGTAATATGCGAGCCTTAATTTTCTGTCAGAAACATGTAATTATTACTCACTGGAATGGGGTTCTAGATCATTCCTCAGTCGTTCGACTTGGATATGAAGATGTCCGAGGTTGCCCATATACCGTTCAAGGTATCCACCAATTGGTTTTAGGTTATGGGACAATTGAAATTCATCGTTTAGGATTTGATCCAGTAATTTTTGAGCGAATTAGAAGTCCTAAGTTAATAGCTGACTTATTTCATAAAAAACAATTAGAAATCAGTCAGAGTACAAGTGTTAGTAGTAGAGAAGATATTAAAAATGCATTGAGTGAGTTGCTTACTGACTATTTTGCGAAGCAAAAAGAACGATCCAGAGTTGGATAAGTTTGTACTTAGAGTTAGTAAACACTACAGTAGTATGATTTGCTAATGAAGCTGAGTACTGGAGTGATAAGTCTGGTAAAGATATAGCTGGAAACATACGAGAAGGGGTGAAAGAGGTTTATTTTCAGATAATTGGTTTAAAAGATGCCAAGTGCTGCTTCATTTGGAGTGGCATTCTTGCGACTTGAAGGTCAGTGTATACTACACTGCTATAGCTATACTTGATCAGAGGGGGTTTTTTTGCTATACTGATTAGATTTAAACATAAACAAATTTGTTATGGCATTAGATAAACTAGGTTCAAGCCCCGAGAAAGGGCGTGAGAAAGCTAAGGAATCAGAAAAAAAGCTCTCTCTTGAATTGGAAGGTGTTGATCGCACACTTAAAGAACGTGCTAATCTTCGAGATGAACTGGTGCCCAGTTCGGAATATGTTGAAGCTAATAGTGAGCCGGTAGAAGCCGTCACAACTCCGTCACAACAAGCTGAAGTATCTGGTTTTTCTCTAGAACCCGACAAACATGGTTTAGTTGATGCCGGTGCATTAAAAAATGCATATGAAAAATTAGACGAGGAGAAAGGAGTTGAGTCAATGTATGCGTCACTTTTCGGCGCACTGAGTTAATGGCTTAATATACCCATTTCCCGACATTTTAACCTGTTAGAGACTTGTTTTTAAAAGCCCAATTCGCTATTATTACAAGGCTGAGCTACATAGCTTGACAGTAGCTCAATAATGTAGTATATTAACCGCTTGGTAACAAATATCACTCATGGACCTAACACAAATTCTATTATACACAGCCGTTGGACTTTCCGTAGGAACCCTCTCTGGGCTATTTGGAATTGGAGGTGGATTCATACTAGTTCCTATCTTACTTTTACTTGGTGTGCCCATTCATACGGCAGTGGGTACAAGTTTAGCTATGATTTTCTTTACGAGTCTAGCTGGATCGTATAAACATTTTACTTACAAGAATATTGATCTTAAGCGATCATTACCTCTAGCCTTAATAGCTGTATTAATGGTTCAACTGGGGGTTGTGATTGGTTCATTGTTCACTGAAAGTGGACTGACAGCAACGTTTGCAGCGCTTATGCTTCTTACTTCTGCCTACTTCATATACGTGCATGTTTCTGCTCAACGCTTCAGAAAGCAATTGGCTGAAGCGGCAGAGAAGGGTGAAAAAGTTTCATTAGCTGAGTCAAAAGTTACTATGAGTGATGAAAAGGCAATCCTAGGACTGCCTAAGCTTATTTTTATGGGATCACTTGTGGGGCTTCTGAGCGGAATCTTTGGAGTTGGTGGTGGATTCATACTGGTTCCACTTTTGATAGTAATGGGGAAGATGCCCATTAAGAGTGCGATTGGTAATAGTTTATTTGTAGTTATGTTTGCTTCCCTTGCAGGTGCGGTTCATCATTACCTCTTGGGTAATGTAGATCTTAGTATCCTTCCCGCCTTAGCAATTGGTGGAATTCTTGGTGGCCTATTTGGAGCTTATCTAGTCAAAGGTGTATCTGGAGTGAAGCTCAAGTTTGCGTTCAATGGTTTACTTCTGTTTTCAGCTCTATTCATGACATTTAATGTCTTTATCTAGAAAAACTAACTGTATTTATCATGGTAATTGATCCACAAGAACACTCTTCGCTTGCTTCTTTCGCAGAAGACATCTCTCTATTGGAGTTTAAAAGTGCTAAAAATAAAGCGGCACGACGTGAGGCAAGAGAGAAGAAAAAGATCATTAGTTTTGTTGATAGAGATGAGTTGACTCATACTTGGAAGAACAAACTGAGAAATCTTATATCTATGAAACCGAAAGACGTACTTAAAATGCGTTTATCTCGTTTGTCTAATAAGAAATTGGATGCGGCTTTTGCATCAGGACCAATCTCGTTCACTTATGAGCTTGGTTTCCATGGCGCTGGTTTTGAACAGTTTCCATCTGATACAAAAACCGAACTCAATAAATGGCACGATAATTATCAAGGAGTGCTCAAAAAACTTCAGGATAAAATTGAAGAAAAGGAGCTGAACGATTACGAGTCCCTGACTTTTGGAATCCTATTCGGGTGGATTTTGGGAGTATTGACGGGGTATTTCTTTGATAAATTCTTCAAAATTTCAGGCTTTCTTGAAGGTTTGGTTCGTTTCGTTGCAGGAGCGGGGGATACCCTGGGAGGCTTTGTGGTTGTTTTGATCATTCGTTTCTTTAAAGGAAAGGAAGCGGCTGATGCTCACAAAGAAGAGAATGCTGATGAGGAGAAAGGAGAAGAAGGAGGTTCAAGTATGATGAGTTTTGTTTATGGAACCCTGATTGGAACGATGGTTGGTCCAATTCTTCATCTAGTCAGTGTCCAGTTGGGTGTTGAACCTACAGGAATTTGGGGAGCGTTTTATGCTTCAGCTTATTCCAATGCGGATAACTGGGGAGGTGCCTTTGTTTCCATGCGTCATTACGTAAAGAAACATGGCTTTAAGGCGGGAATGAAAGAGTTTGCGAGTAATCCATTCCAAATTGCGAATTTGCTAATGGTGATCTTCATTCTACTTGCGAATATCTTGATCCGAAGTCTTGGAATTTGGACACCAGATTCTTACCTCGACTTTGCGATTGAAGGTGCGATCATGAACAATGATAGTACCGGCGCATCATTGGCCGTATGGATTTACAGCCTACGTCTGAAGAAGAAGTACTTCAAAGAGACGCTGGGAGGATTTAAGTCTAAGGTAGCTTAGGTCTTGAGCAATTCAGGTTACACTTCAAGTGCAAGAGGATAATCTGAAATCTGATCCATAAAGCTAAAGATATGATTTTTCAGAGAGCTAAGTCCAAGGCTTGACAGTCAATATCGCAAATTGAAAGAGCAATAACTTGGAAGATTTACTCCATATTGTTTTGAAACAATATGGAGCTTTGCTCTCTGTAAAATAATATTAAGTATGGTTGCTGGCGCAAGTGTTGGACCTGAATTCCTGCAACCTTAAGGAAAAAGGAACATTGGCCTTGGGTCTAACCTGAAATAATTCCTAGTTTCTTAAGAATATAATCCAAAACTGCTTCTTGATCTTTACTCAATGCAACTTCATTTGTATCTGAGAAATTTTTGACTTCATCTTCAAAGACAGATATTTCATTTTCAAATTCATCACCCTCTCGAAGTAAAGGTTCAGCTAAAATTCTTTGCTCAAATTTCGCAGCAGTTTTAAGAAAAGCCTCAATCTGTTTATTTAGATCAGCTTTAGATGTTTTTTTTAATTCTGACATAGCATGGTTTAAATTGATAATACTAATATATTATTCTTAATTGTCTACGTAGTAAAGTCTTATGACTAACAAGACATGAAACACAAGATAACATCGGTGAGCTCCGCACGTGAAATCTACACAAGCGTACTTACAGCTTAAGAAAAAACTGTTCACAAAATGGCTTATGAAGGTTAGCTAATCCTTACGAATTATACTAAAGCACTATCGCATAACACCAATGCCCCTTTTTTAATAGGCGGGTAAGTTCTTGTAAGCAAAAAACAAGCAAAGATTTGTTTTTTGCTTGTTTTGAGTTTTAATAGCTTGGGGAGCTTAGCAGATTATGATACTGCATCTAAAGCATCTTCCAACTCTTTCATCTCATTGTCTGAAAGTTTCCCACTCTTTTTCAATAAACCTATTGCATCTTCTAGCCTATCTAGTTCATCTTCAATAGCATCTGTGTTCCCTTCTTTGGCTATCCTTACGGTTATTTCACTGAGAGCTTTCATCAGCTCAGTTTTTGACTGTTGAGTGGTGTTTTTATCCATGAAAATTAAATTATTAAATTAGTGAGTAAATTATATATATTTACTACTGGAGTCACAAGAACAAATCAATATGCTATGATTACAAAATCAGGAAAATTAAAATTAGTGATAATTCATTCTGATTTACTTTTGTATCAATCGTTTAGTTGTTGCACTTTATCGGTCAAAATCTTTTAATATTGCTCTGCAGGAAAATGTACTTGAACATGCTGCTCTAGATATAGCGAATCCAAATAAACCTGATGCTCTTGCAGCAGATCTTGGTACTGTTATCTTGCAAAGAAAGGGTGGAATGGAGGTTATGGAAATCACCTTATTATCGAGCATGAAGATAGCGCTGTAACGCTTTATGCACATTTTGAGGACTAGTATGTGATTGCTGGGCAAGTTATTGTAAAAATGGGAAATACGGGTATGACTAGTGGTGGTCCTACAGGTATAGATCTTCACTTTGAGCTGATACAGAATTCACTGTAGACCCTTCTTTCTGCCTATAGTGCAATAGTGCAATAGCGTTGACAAGGCACGTGACTGTGTGCTATTATTGTTGGATGTTAAATAAATCCCAAGCATGTTTTCAAATTATTTTTATCCGAAGTTCTTAAGAGAAGAGAAGTTGATTGAGAAAATTCATAAGCACTGGCTTGCTGCTCTTCCTTCTGGATTATGGTTAACATTGATTGCATTGATCATGATTGGAACAGGGTTTGGTTTTAAAATTTCTGGTTTGAATAGTATTGTTCTTGCCGGAGTTTTTAGTGTATTGGCTATCTATATATTTAAAATTTGGTTTCAACTTCGAATGAATTGTTTTTATATTACGGACAAGCGGCTCATAAATATTAAACAATATGGATTGTTTCAAAGAAGAGTAGATGAGGTTCCATTAGATAAAATTGATCAGATCACATATGAAACAAAAGGCATATTAAACTCATTATTTAATATTGGTACCCTTCGAATAAAAACGGCATCTAAGGATGAGGAAATTTTTATTAAAGAGATTGTGCATCCTCATAAATACCAAACGACTATTCTTAAACTTCAGCGTGAACATCAGAGTTATGGTGTTCCATCAGAGAGTCCAGTAAATTCAGGGAAAATGGATATGCTTGTTGCAATGCTTGCAGGGTCTAAGGCCAATACTGATTCAAATACAAATTCAAATCAAAAAAATCAACCTCAAGTTGAAGACATAATGAAAAGTATTCAGCCACTCTGGGACTTTGTTTTAGCAGATTATATTGACATGAAAAAGGATGAAAAAAAGGGTAAGAAGAACTCTAGTGAATATGGTGCTATTAAGATAAAAAAGAGCGAGTTTGAGGAGTTAATGAATAAGAGCAAAAAAGCTAAAACTAAAATCAAAAAAAATGCCGATGATCTAGGAGACTTAGGCTTCTTATTTAATAATATTTAATTTTTTATCACATGGCTCACAAAAAAACACAACAAAATAATTCTAGCAAAAGGTCTAAAGAACCTGAAGACTCTGTACCAATGGTTTCAGTGGATCTCCTAGACAAGTTGATTCGAAAAATCCTCAAGGAAGTTATTCAGGAGAGTACTCAGGAGAATAAGCCTAAAATTGTTAATAGTGGGGGTGGCATGACCGAAGAAAACATGGCTAAGGCTGACAAGAAAATTAAGAAAGCATTAAAAGGAAAGGGCGATAGTGACGATGACGATGACGATGATAATGACAATGATGATAGCTCAAAACCAAAATACGAGAATATTAACTCTTTACTCCGATATGTGGAGTCTCCTGATGGAGGAGGTACGAGCGCTGGAGGTGTAAAGCTTGTCATAATGAACTTTAACGATTAAATTGTCACTGTATTTATTATTTATAAATAACCATGCCAACAAAAAAGCAAAAAATTAGCGGTGACCAGCTGAGTGCTTTAGACCAGTTGATTGAATCTATTGTGGATGACTTTCTTGAAATGCTTCATGAGGATGATTCTATCAAAAAGCGATTAGTACGGATTATTTTAGCAAAGGCGAATATTGATAGCGCTGAGAAGTAAGATCTTCATTGGTGTCGTAGCCATCAATCATAATAAGTTTAGACAAAACTTCTACTGCTTCTCTTGGAGAGATCAAGATCTGGTTTCTCTTTCTTCTTTTTAACAACTTTTTCATCTAATGTTTTTAACTCTCCTGCCAACTTTGTGAGTAACTTTTCAGACATAAAATGTATTTATAGTAGAAGACTATAAGTAAGCTGACTGTTTTGAATCAGGTTTGTGTGCTGGCCTTAATCT
>JBLIGW010000006.1:0-25121 GCA_047635955.1 Oceanicoccus sp. | reverse complement strand
ATCCACAAGGAATTGAGATCGCAGGGATACCCGCTGCATCCGCAGGGATAGTAAGCAGGTCCAAAGCGTACATTGCGAGAGGGTCATTGAATTTTTCCCCAATCTTGAATCCTGCAATGGGAGACGTTGGTGCCATGAGCACATCCACCTCTTTAAAGGCAGCCTCAAATTCTCGAATTACCAAGGTACGAACACGTTGCGCTTGTTTGTAGTAAGCGTCGGCGTAACCAGCAGAAAGAACAAAAGTTCCAACCATGATGCGTCGTTTGATTTCATCTCCAAAACCTTCTCCACGAGCGGCTTTGTAATATTCATTAATATCTGGGAAATCTCCTTCTGGCTTGTGACCAAAACGAACTCCATCAATACGAGCCAAGTTAGTTGAAAGTTCACCCGGCGTCGTTACGTAATAAACCGCCACTCCATATTTAGTCATAGGCAAACTCACTTCTTTTACGATTGCACCCATTTCTTCATATTTCTTGATCGCAGCATTCACCAAAACTTTAACCTCTTCATCCACTCCATCTACAAAAAATTCTTTAGGAACTCCAATCTTCAAACCTTTCATACTTTTCCCAAGATCGGCCGTGTAATCAGGCACTTCTATATCAGGAGTCGTCGCGTCATATTCGTCATGACCGGCAATCACATTCATAACTAAAGCGGCATCTTCTACGGTTCGAGTGATAGGACCAACATGATCCCAACTAGAAGCCATTGCGTTCGCTCCAAATCGGCTCACTCGTCCATAAGTGGGTTTGAACCCCACCACACCACAAAGCGCAGCAGGCTGACGAATAGAACCTCCCGTGTCCGTTCCGAGTGCGTACATCACCTGCCCTGAAGCCACAGAAGCCACAGAACCACCTGAAGAACCTCCAGGTACATATTCTTTATTCCAAGGGTTTAAAACCGGGCCATAATAAGAAGTTTCATTTGAAACCCCACAAGCACATTCATCCATATTATTTTTTCCTACAATTGCGGCATCCACCCCCTTGAGCTTAGTCACAACAGTTGCGTCATAAGGAGATCGATAGTTTCCAAGCATCAAACCTCCTGACGTTGTGAGCGTTCCTTTCATATTAAAAAGATCTTTCAGTGAACCCGGAATCCCAGCTAGAGGCTCAATGTCCTCTCCTGCTGCAATTTTTGCATCCACCGCTCGAGCTTGTTCAAGGGCAAATTCACCCGTCATGCTGATGTAACAATTTAGGTCTTTTGTTTCTTCAATTTTAGCCAAACTAGCTTTTACCAGTGCTTCCGCAGTAAAATCTCCGGCCTTAAGGCCGGCATGTGCTTGTGCAACTGTCATCCACTTAAAATCTGTCATTACATGATTCGGTTAATTCGGATTTGATTGTCTACCACAGGCAGTGCCGTTGTAGAAAGAAGCTCGTCTCTTGTAGAAAGACTTTGATCCACATTATCTTCTCGAGTCACATTCGCAAGTCCCGTTACCTGACAAGTTTCAGGCACTCCACTCGTATCTACCTCCTTCAACTGTTCAACAAAAGTCAAAATATCAGCAAGCTGACCGGTAAACCGATCCACTTCTTCATCTGTAAGGCCAAGCCTAGCCAGATGTGCGATTTTTTTAACGTCGTCTTTAGTAAGTTTCATACAAAAAGCACTTTAGCATCAGGAAGAAGTTTTTAAAAGTAGTTCTAATTCGCTATACTCACAGAGAACTAAACGCCATGGAAAAATCAATTCGCAGTCTTAGCCACATTTCACTCTTATTCTTCTTTATATTTGGAGCCTTGCACCTAGGTGCCTCCATGCTAATGATGCAAGGAGTTGATACTAAATTCACACTTATTGCTGTGAACGTTTTAGATTTACCTTTTCTAATGGCTGCATTGATCTACGGAACCACTCGATTGACCATGCACATTGGAGACATAACTGGAAAAGTGAAACTATCCTTCATTGTTTGCAGTGCCTGCGCGCTTGTGTTATTCCTGATTGCCCTATATTTCAACTTTATCCTCCCGGATGTCCAATTCTAATGAAAAAATCGTAGTGATGGCCTTTGGCACCTTTGATTATTTTCATGCCGGTCATCAAGACTATCTAAAGCAAGCCAAAGCCCTAGGAACTGAGTTAGTGGTTATTATTGCGAAAGACGAAACCGTAAGGAAAGTCAAAAGCAAGAAAACAATGTATTCTGAACGTAAACGAGTACGAGATGTAAACAACTCAGAGCACGTCGACAAAGCCATTCTAGGAAATGCAGATGACAAATATAAAGTAATTCGAAAAATTCGCCCTGATGTAATCGCCTTAGGTTATGATCAATTCGTATTCACCTACGGACTTAAGCAACTGTTCATAAAAGAAGGTATGAATACAAAGATCGTGCGGATGCAAGCCTTCAAGCCTCAAACCTTCAAAAGTTCCCTCATTCAAAACTCCATCTCCAACGCCAAGGAATGCGACCTACTTACCACCACCAATTCAAGCGACTAATGCACCTCGCGGGGCAAAGTCTCAATAGAAACCTTTACATGAGCATTACCACTACGGTGATGATGGGACTCATTTTGTTTATTTTTAATGTAATTTGGTCTTTGAACGTGTTGACTCACGCCAGTCTGCAGGATTTAGAGAGCAAAGTTGATTTGATTGTTTACCTTGATGACAGCACCTCGCTATACGACATCACGGACATGAAAAACAGTCTAGAAGGATTAGAAGAAATTGTGGAAGTTGACTACACAAGTAAAGAAGAGGCCCTTCAGAACTTCCTAGGTCAGTATCCTGAGAAAGAAGCTCTTTTCACCAGTTATGGATTGGAGAACCCCCTCCCTGCCAACTTTAGAATTGTGACGGAGTCTCCTGAAAACCACACATTCATTATTGAATATTTAGACGAGTCTCCTTATGGTGCTTACCTATTAGAGATTGAGAGTGCCAATGAAAATCAAGAAATCGTAGAGCGATTAGTAAAAGTCCGCGACTTCACTCAAACCCTAGTCATCGGCGTGATTCTTGCCTTTGTTATGGGCTCACTCTTTATGATCATGAATGCGATCCACTTGAGTATTTTCACAAGAAAAAAAGAAATTCAGATCATGCAATTGGTTGGAGCTCACCCCAGCATGATTCGTTTCCCTTTTCTTTTTGAAGGGGCGCTCTACTCTCTACTCTCAGTATTATTCAGCTTCGCTTTACTCTTTTTCTTTATCTACGGAACCAAACTCAATACCTTTATAAGCTTCAGCGAAAACTTTCACCCACTTACGATCCTTGGAGTTGAGCTTATTGTCAGCTTAATCATTGGAGTTCTTTCCAGCCTACTTGCAATTAACTTCTACCTGAAACGTACTTTTGCCCTCGAATCATGAGTCGACTTAGAAACTTAACCGCTATTGTTCTCAGAAAGAGAGATCTTATGGAACGTGATCTTTTCATCACAATCATGGACGATGAAGGCAACTGCTTTGACGTTGTAGTGAAGGGTGCAGGAAGTCAAAAGTCTAAACGCCGTCGTCACCTAGAACGAATGAATCTAATCAAAGGGACTCTTTACGAAGGGAAAACCCATCTCTACCTGCAAGACGTTCAATGCCAATCTAGCCACGTCGCATTGAAAGACAACTTGGATTCAATAATGCAAGCCAGTGTGCTTCTTGAACTCATAGAGCGCTGCATACTCCCCAATGACCCTCACCCTCAAATATACAAATTAGTTTCAGAAACTCTAGAAATGATGAACAAAAAAGATGTTCAAGATCATCTACTAGAAATTAGCCTCATACAATTAGCCAACCATTTAGGATTTCTTCCCAACTTCAAAGAATGTAGCCAGTGTCATTTTGATAAAACACAGGAGGACCTCTACCTCGACAAAACCCACGGGACCTTACACTGTAAAGACTGCAACCCCAGTGGCCCCCCCCTACCCATGAAGTATCGTAAAGCCATTGAATTCTTCAAACGAACTCAGATCACAAATACTCAAGAAATCAAATTTGAGAAAGGAGAACAAACGGAGCTCAGAGAACTCATACTTGAACTATTTCAACCTCAACTGCACTCTCCACTCAAGAGCTTAAGTCTTTCTTATTAAGTTTTCCAAAGCGCACTCACAAAACGTTCTCCCTTCAGACCGCTCAACTCTGAGCAACTTTGTTTGTGGATTCGAATATTACTTCCCCGAGTCACATAACCAATAATAGGGTTTCCTGGCCGAGGCTTACAACACGCACTGAGCGCCACTGGTAAGTTTTCTTCGCCAGTAACAAGTACTAACTTTGTTGGATCAGTTCGATCACCCTGTTGAACACTTTTTTTGCGCGGAACTTCAGAAATAGCGCTTCCAAACAGCGTTTTCATTACTTGACCTACGGTTGTTGAACCCAAACCTATTGACTCTAAAATTTGTTCACGATCGCTGAAACCACGCTTTGTCTTCCCATAATCTTTCAAGATAGTGAGTCTTTCATCTAAAGCCTTTTCTCCAATCTTTTCCATTTCTTTATTCAAAAGATCACGACCAATAACAATGTTCCCATCACGGTCTTGCTTGTTAAACCAGTTCTTAATCTTAGCCCGTGCTGAACTTGTCTTGGCAATAGAAATCCAATATCGATTTGGCTTTGCATTGCTACGAGTTCCAACTTCCACCAATTGACCATTTTTCAATTTGTAATCCAAAGGGACAATGCGGCCATTCACCTTGGCATGCACCATCTTGTTTCCCACTGCAGTATGTACTCCATAAGCAAAGTCCACAGGAGTAGCCCCACGAGGCAGCTCCATCACATCTTTATTTGGAGTGAGTACAAAAATCTTATCTGGAAAGAGATCCAACTCCATTGAGTCATCTCCTTTTTCAGCCAAACCACGAAGCCACGCCAATTGAGCTTCCAGATTTGGTTTCAATTTAAGGTGCTCCTGACTTCGCCCTTTTCGGATATCATCTAACTCAGCACTAGAAAGCCCATGCTTAAGTAAAATTTTCTCAACCTTTTTCCTATCTTCTGGAAACATATGTTGATAACGCTCCACCCAAGACTTAAGTAATCCTTCAATTTCAGGGTTACCCTTAACAATCGCACTCACTTTATCCATCGCTGAGTGCAAAGCCTTATGTCTCTCCAAATTAACTGGTCGAACAAGTTTTTTGTCCAACTTGTAGTTTGAATGGGAAGCAATACCCAATTCAGACTCTTGGTGCATTCGTAAACTTCTAATTTGAACCTCTGTAGGGTCTTCATAAAGATCACCTCCAAGCCCCATTACCGTTGTATGCAAACTTCGGTACCCATTCGGCTTTGGTACCGCCACATAATCCTTAAACCTGTCTTGCAATGGCACCGTTTCCCCGTGAAGAATTCCAAGTGCCGTATATAAATGTGACACTTGCTCCGTTTCATTCCGAACCATATCTGGTAAAACAACTCGAATAGCAAAAAGATCCTGAATGTCTTCCAAACTTTCCGTGTCTTTCCTTTTCATCTTTTGATAGATACTCCACAAGTGTTTCATCCGGCCTTGAACCCTATCAACCGCGACTCCTTCTCGAACAAGCAACTGTTCTAATTGAGAAGTAGCAAATTCCATGTATTGCTGACTCTTTTCACGTGATTCAGCAAGCTGCAAAGTCAGTTTTTGATAAGCCTCTGGTTCTAAATATTTAAAACACAGATCCTCCAATTCACTTTTAAATTGATACATACCCAAGCGCGATGCAATAGCCGCATGAACAATCAAAGTTTCACGCGCAATTCGCTCCTGCTTATGTTTAGGAACATGCTGCAAAGTTTTCATATTATGCAAACGATCTGCCAGTTTAATAAAAACAATACGAACATCATTAGCCATAGCCAAAAACATATTTTTCCACTGATCCGTTTGCTGCGATTTCTCTTTAAGCTTAACCACTGCTAATTTCTCCATACCCTGAACCAAGTCAGCAACTTCTGAACTAAATTTTTGCTCAATATCCTCGTAAGTGGCTTCAGTATCCTCAGTTACGTCATGCATCAAACAGGCTTGAATTGACTCAAGATCAGGATGCAAACCCAAAAGCAACGCAGTTGCACCTACAGGATGAACAATATAAGGCTCACCAGAATAACGAGTTTGCCCCTCATGAGCCTCATTTGCAAAATGATACGCTTGATCTACGGCCATAATATCTATATCAGGCCGAGAGATTAAAATTCGTTCACGCAGTTCTACGTAATCCATGTTTATTATTTTAGACTAATCCAAGCCTTAATTAAAGCTCGTCTTCTCTAATAATCAAATTAATGTCTGAACCTTCAATTTCAACCACTTGAATTCCTTTCACCAAGGCCTCTTCATTAAGTTCAATATCTGTGATTCGTCTATCCATACTAGTAAGAACCAATTCGTAATACTCAATCAACTTAAGTCTCGCCAAGTACTGAGCTCGAATATTCACCACCTCTTCACCTCTAATGACAAATTCATTGAGTGAGGCCGTGGCGCCATAAGCATCTAAGTCACTCAGATCATCAAAGAACTTAAGTTCAAAAAGATCTTTTTCAGCTTCAACTTCCGTAAACTGCCTAGATAAATTGTCTGTAATAGTTCTCAAGTCTTCCAATTCATTCTCACCCGTATAGGAAAGGTATTTCAACTCACCCAAATAATCATCCAAAGTATTTTGACGATCACGAGATTGATCCAATAAGTCATTAACATCAACCTGCAAAGCATCAAACAATTCTGCAAATGTAGTAATGGCTATAGCCAAACTGTCTTGGCTCACCAACTCTTCACCTAAAAGTTCACCCGCATCCACAGCTGGATCCTCCTCAGTTACTTCTTCTCCCAACAAGAGTCCCGCGTAAATCGTTCCATCTGTATATTTAATTTCATCTTCAACTTCTGTAAAAGTACCCTTAGTGTCAGGATCCTCAAGTAGCTCCTCAACTACAACTGGCGTATTAGCCACTTTTTCAGGGCGCTCCCCCAACCAATCTACAAATTTCAAACCCCCAAAAACAAATCCAATAAGAATCAATACAATTACAATCCCTCCACCACAAAATCTCAAATGCCGTGGCGAAAGATTCGCCTCCCTTAAAAGATCCATCAATCCAGCTCCATCGTCACCAAAGGCACTTCCATCGTCACCTACTTGAGCAATTTCCGTTTGATCTTGAACCTTACTAGCACTTTGATTTCTAATTCGTTCAAGTTCATCACTAGCATCCACACGTTCAACTTCTAAATCTCCCAAACGAGTACTCATTTGAGATCTTGAGTCTTTAAGATGCGGAAGTGCTTGCTCAGATTGAGCCTCATTTGGCGTCTGATTAGGCCTAAACCCCGGATTATTTTTTGGATCGTCCTGCATAGGCATTATTATATCCTATTATTATAGCAGAAATAAGCTCTTTTTTGAAGAGGCTTACCCTGGAAAGGGAAAATAAGCGTACCCAAGCAAGAGGCTGAACACAAATTGTATACAAAGAAGGAAGACAACACTCCCCAATCCTAACTTTCCAAGCTTAGTCAGAGCCTCATACATAATGAAGAACCACCACAAAATCACCGCAGGGAAAAGAGACGGAACGAGCAAGATAAACCCTGCCAAACTAGCGTGCCCCATCAAAGTAACAAAACTCTTAGTAGAAATTTTTGCATCTAAAACATTTTCTGCCACAGCGCCAATCAAGCCAAAAGACAAAAAGAAAAACAGAAAACTTCCAATGGATCGGCCCAAAACCCAGAAGAAATCTGGCCTATAAACCACTCCTTCTGTCGGGTACTCAGGAAAAAAAACATAGCCCAAAGCCGCTAAAATCGACATTAAGGCCAAAATAAACAATCCATGGCTCAAAGGGGCCTCCATAGCTTCAGACATAGAGCTCTTCCTTAGTTTTAAAACACCAACTGCTTTTGTAAATAGATTTGAAAGATCCATGGCGTAGATAGGGTGAAGTTCTTTTCGAGTATATCAAGACCTACGCTAGAATGTCACATATAATCATAACCATAAATGAATGGCCAATCACGCTACGACAGATGAGATCGTCAAAGCCGCGTGGAATGCTTCCAAAAAACACTGGAAGGAATTCATTCTACTACCGCTTCTTACCTCAATTGCATTTCTACTACTGATAGCTGTCCCCCTAGGACTTTTTGAAAAGTACGGAGCACCCTCCTACTTAATTGCTTTACTTTTCTCTCTAGGACTAATCGCAGCAGGAGTTTTCATGGCCGCTTATTTTGCCGCCCAAGCCAAATGGTGTGAAGAAATTCACAAAGGTGCTAAAAGCATTGACGTACAAGAAGGTCTCAAATTTGGACTCTCCAGATTTTGGGGACTAATAGGAACCCTACTAATCACAGGTGTTAAAATAATACTTTGGATGATGCTGCTCGTTCTTCCTGGCTACTACAAAGCCTTGATGTATTCAAAATCAATCTATGTAAGTGTATTGGACGGTGTTTCCGGTGGTGATGCCAATCGAATCAGTGAAGCCATTGTAAACAAAGCAGGACCAATCCGAGCCTTCTCAAACAAAATAGGGGTAACGATGCTTGGTATGCTCGCAATGTACCTTCTTCTTATCTTCTCCACTCTATTCGCCTTTTTCTTTGGTCTAGTCCACGAAGTAGCTGGAGTCATTGCTCTTGTTGTTATTGGAGGCGCATCTTACGCATTCTCAATGACCGTTATGATGCTCTACTTCCACTTTGAATATCTTTATTTCCGTGATGAGGCGAAAGCCGAAGTCGCTAAACTAAAAAAAGCTCTCTCTTAAGAGTACATTTTAAATCCTAACTTTAAACACCTATGAGTATTCCCCTCCTGGCCATTCTAGCCTCCATGCTTGCTTTGGTATGGGCCATTGGCCTTATCATCAGCGTTCTCAATAAAGACGATGGGAACGCAAAGATGCAAGAAATTGCAAAAGCAATTCAAGAAGGCGCGATGGCTTACCTCAATCGACAGTACAAAACGCTGGCGGTTTTTAGCATCATTATCTTTTTGATTCTGGCCCTAATACTCCCTGAAAATGGCTTTGAAATTGCCATGGGCTTCATTGTGGGTGCTGTCTTCTCCGCGCTCGCGGGTTACATCGGAATGGGCGTGGCCGTTCGAGCCAACGTTCGTACTGCTCAAGCCGCTAAATCAGGTCTGCCTGGAGCGCTTCTTGTTGCCTTCCGAGGTGGAGCCGTAACGGGTCTTGCTGTGGTAGGACTGGCTCTCATGGGAGTGTCTGGTTTCTACTGGCTATTCACAAGTGGAATGGGTTTCCGCGTGGATGAAGCCCCTGGACTACTTATTGGATTTGCATTTGGAGCCTCACTCATTTCACTCTTTGCCCGAGTAGGTGGAGGAATCTACACTAAAGCTGCCGACGTAGGAGCTGATATTGTAGGTAAAGTTGAAAAAGGAATTCCTGAAGATGATCCTCGTAACCCTGCTGTAATCGCTGATAACGTGGGCGACAACGTGGGTGACTGCGCTGGAATGGGTGCTGATCTCTTTGAGACTTACGCAGTAACTTTGATCGCTGCCATGATCCTTGCTGCTTCTACACTAGTAGGGGAATTTGGGTCAGTAGTCGTTGAGTACCCTCTTGTACTTGGAGCTATTGCCGTCGTTGCTACCATTATTGGTCTCTACTTTGTACGACTCAAAAAAGGTGAAACTAACATTATGGGTGCTCTATACCGAGGAACCATTGTTACTGGAATCATTTCTGCTATTGGTTTCTACTTTGCTACCGACTACCTTCTCAATGACATACGAATCTTCTGGGCTACTATTATTGGTCTAGTGATCACACTACTTATCACTATTGTGACTGAGTACTACACTTCAACCGCTCACATCCCAGTTAAGAAAATTGCCAAAGCTTCAGTAACAGGAGCTGGTACCAATCTAATCACAGGCCTCGCAATGGGACTGCAATCCACTTTCCCTATCACTATTATTATTATTGTTGGGATCTTTGGATCTTACTGGCTTGGAGAAAACTCCACGCTTGCCAATGGAATCTATGGGGTTGCCGTTGCGGCCGTTGCCATGCTTTCTACGACAGGAATGGTGATTGCACTAGATTCATACGGACCAATCACAGACAACGCGGGTGGAATTGCTGAAATGGCTAAACTGCCTGAAGCCGTTCGTAAAAATACAGATGCACTTGATGCGGTTGGAAACACAACTAAAGCCGTAACAAAAGGTTACGCAGTTGGATCCGCTGCTCTTGCTGCCATTGTTCTATTCCAAGCTTATGGAGAAGAACTCATGAAAAACAGTACTGCTGAATTCATTTTCGACATTGCTGACTACCGAGTGATGATTGGACTCTTCATTGGAGGAATGCTTCCTTTCCTATTCTCTGCTTTCCTCATGGAAGCCGTTGGAAAAGCTAGTTTTGCTGTTGTTGAAGAAGTTCGACGTCAATTCCGTGACATCAAAGGAATCATGGATGGAACAGGAAAACCTGATTACAAAGCGTGTGTGGACATCGTAACTCGAGCCGCACTCGTTGAAATGATCATTCCTGGTCTTCTCGCCGTATTTGCACCAATCATTGTTGGATTCTTGCTCGGGCCACTCGCTCTTGGAGGAATGCTTGCTGGTGTCATTGTTACGGGGCTATTAATGGCCGTTAATATGTCCAACGCCGGTGGCGCTTGGGATAACGCTAAGAAGTTCGTCGAAGACGGAAACTACGGAGGAAAGGGCTCTGACGCTCACCACGCCGCTGTGGTTGGTGACACCGTTGGTGACCCCTACAAAGACACCGCTGGTCCTGCCTTGAATGCGCTTATCAAAGTAATCAATACGATTGCTCTGATCATCGCTCCATTCATCGCAACTGGTTCATTAATGAGTTAAGAGTTTAATAAAACCTTTAAAGAGGCAGCCTGCGGGCTGCCTCTTTTTCATATAAGTTCTCATCAAGAATAGAATCTGCTAAACTCAGGACTCCACCACACCACCATGTTCAACCCACTCAAATACCGTTATCGGGCCACTTTTGTTGGCGAAGAAGAAAGCGACGTCTTCCTTCAAGTTAATAATGGAGGACAGCATCAAATGCTTAGGTTTCCCAAAAACCTATTACCTGCGGGCTTAGACCCAAAAGCGGGACTACAAATTGCTGTGCATCCTGAAGAACAACAAGACTCCACGGATATAGAAACTCTCAAAGAGCTACTACAAGCATTAATCGGATAAACAAAAAGAGAAGCAAATTGCTTCTCTTTTTTAATTATTATCTTAGTTCAGTCTTATGCAGCAGGAGCTGCTTCATCAGTCTTTTCTGAAGTAACTTCTACGCTAGCCACATCAACTTCAGCACCTGGTTCTGGATCAACCTCCTCTTCACGTTGAGCTGAAACGGTAGCAACGGTAATTGCAGGATCAGTAATCAAAGTAATGTTTTTTGGAAGTTCAATATCAGATACATGTAGAGAAGTGTGGAAATCTACAAGACCGTCAATACTAAGTGTTACTTCATGAATAAGATCTCCAGGAAGACATTTAATCTCGATAGCATCAAGAGATTGGTTAAGCACACCAGCAAGTTCCTTAACCGCTGGAGCTTGCCCTTCAAGATTAATATTTACATGAGCTGTAACTTCTACATTCATATCTACATTGATAAAATCAACATGAATGAACTCGTCAGTCACAGGATGATATTCAAGTCCGTGAACAAGAACCTTCTTTTTACCTTTTCCTTCGATCTCAAGATCAATCACCGTGTTGTCCCCTCCTTCCCGATAAAGACGTCGGAAAGTTTGGTAATCCATTTGAATGCTAAGGTTTTCTTCTCCTTTACCGTAAAATTCGGCAGGGATAATGTTTTCTCGTCGAAGCACTTTTGCTTTCACAGAAGTGTCTCTCATTTGTACTGTCAATGATACTTTATCCATATTTTCACTTGATATTTAATTCGGACGGATTCTACCTACTCAAGGCCGCACTGGCAAGGGCAAAATGTAGTTTGAAACATTCTAAATCACAGATGCTTTAAATCAAGACGTCACTATGTTAGAATTTCAGACAAATAACCATCAAAAAATGCGGAAATCGATTGCAGCACTACTAGGTTTAAGTTTTTTACTCATATTAGGCTGTGAAACACCAGAACCAGAACCAGCCCCCTATATCCCTACTGTTCAGGAAGAGAATGAAGAGAATGAAGAGAATGAAGAGAATGAAGAGAAACCCATGTTCATGACTACCATGACCCATATGGAGGGGAATCATTCTGATGACAAGCTGGAAGCCATTTTCTTAAAACATGTGGATCAAATTCGTTATGCCATGGATTTAGCCGACGAATACGAAGCAACGATCACCATTGAAAGTGAACAACCTTTTGCCAGAGCCAATAGCGTTTGGGATCTCAACATAATGGGAGAAATTCTAGAGCGTGAACATGGCGTTGGAACTCATTGTGACATTGGAGCCACTGAGCTCATGGATTATGAGGATTTTGTGAATGAGCTGAAAACAAACAAAACACTTGTTGATGACCTTGTTGGCGAAGAAAACAATAAAGGTTGTAGTGGCGCAGGAGGCCCAAATGACTGGGTTAAAGGGATGGTAGACGCAGGATACTTATATATAGATGGATTGGTCGGCTTTCACCTACTTGCTTTCGACAAAGATGACCGTATTGAAGATTGGAGTAATCAGTACATCAAAAGTGGTGCCTATCACTACAGCATCCCTCAAGACTATCTTGCCCGACTAGAGTTCACTCAATTAAAAGACACCGAAGATTGGCTTGATGATGGAGAAGGAATTGTAATTAGTAATGGAGAATTTGGACAACTCGCTCGCCTGGAAGAAGAAGGCTGGGAAGGTGGTTGTGCAAGTGGACCCAATACAAAATCCTGCCCAATGACAAAAGAAGATGTGGATGTGTGGCTTGATATTGTAAGGGAAATGGATGCAACTCGAGACCACAGTGAATACGCCAAACTATCACTCTATTTCCCTGCCAATGACTGGGAAGAATCAAATGAAGAAGTCTTACGATACTTTTTTAGTGAAATGCAAGAACTTCAAGAGCAAGGCATTATTCAATGGGCTACTCAACTAGAAGTAGTAGAAGCCTACTTAAACAATTAATTTAGGTTCCACGCCATGAATTTCAAGAAAACAAGTGCAATATTAATAGCATTAAGCTTAACTCTGACTGCCTGTGGGGGCGTAGAGTCAACAGCGCTGCCAAACGACACCGTCTATAGCCTGATCTCACTCAATGTTCACGATTGGGTTAATCCAGAAAAAAGTGCCGCCACTATTAACAGAGTCATTGACCTTCATGAAGAGTATGAGATTCCTATTGGAATCTATCTCACAGGTCCTGCCTTTCAAAACTATGTAGAAATGGAAGACCCATTAGTTAGAAGACTAACTGAATCTAAGTACGTCGACCTCGGCTATCACCTCAGACCCCCCAACCCAAGCTACAGTGGCTTTGATTATTTTGGTCTAAATAAAATGGAAGAAGAGGAACTTTATGACTTCCTTTATGATTATGAAATACACGCCATTGATTTAGAAACCGGTGAAGCTACTGACGAAGCGGGTGGTTTACAATTTATAATCGACACCTTGGGTGAAGTGCCTATTATTGCCGGAATGGGATCCGCCGATATAAACGTCAAATCCACACTCTCAGAAATTTTCACAGACATGGGCGTTCTAATGACGATAGGTCGCAATGGAATCGACCTAGGAGAAGAGACACGAAGCCTAATCATACGTCCTGAGCATTATGACCTAAAACTATATGAACATGTCAAAGCTCGTTCTAAAGATGGCGAGACTATGGAGGAAATGTTTCAAGAAGCTTTGGACGAAATGATCATTGCCACTGAAGGACCACAATTTCTTGGGATTAAATACCATGAAAACAATTTCTACTGGCCGGACACTCCATTTGGACCATGTATGTGGGAAGAAGCCGATAAAAACTTCCCTAGTGAGCCCCCTTATGATTTAGACCTTTGTTATGAAGGCTACTCTAGTCGCTCACTAGCGGATCAAGCTGAACATTGGGAGCTTTATGAAGCCACACTTCAATACCTTGACGAGCACCGGACAGACTTGAACCCAATTGGTCTAGAAGACGTGCTAGAAATGCTGTGACCTTTTCGCTATACTTCGCCTCGAATTAACCCAAAACTATGAATTTATTTGGACAAGCAAAAGATCTCTACAAACTGCAAAAACAAGCAAAGGAGATCAAAAAGAAACTCAAAAATCTTCACATTGAAGCTGAAGTTGAAGGAATCGTTGTTGTTATCAGTGCAGAACAAGAAGTACAAGAAGTACGAGTTCCTGAAGAAATGATGACTGCAGAAAACCACACAAAACTTCAAAACAAGCTAAAAGAAGCTTTTAACAAAGGAATTAAAAAATCTCAAGAAGTGGCCGCTCACGAAATGCGTGACCTTATGGGAGGAATGGGAATGGACATGCCTAAGCTCCAAGGTTAGTTATGGAAAAACGAATTCTTCAATTAATCGCAGCGCTCATTGCTGTGACTGTCATTTGGAACCTCTGGAATCCACTTTGGAAACTCGACCTCAATGAGGCCGCGGATCTAAGTGATACTGAAAAAGTCACTTTCGTCATTGAAAAGGGGCAAAGTGCCAAATCCATTGCGAGCAGTCTGGATGACGCTGATTTGATCATAGATAAAATCAGTTTCCTTAGAACGCTTAAAACTGAGGAACTAGACGTTTTACTCCAATTTGGAAGCTACCGGCTCAGCCCTAGCATGACTCTGCGTGAAATCATCACAGTGCTCACCACCCAAGGAACCGGTGAAAGGTCTGTAACTATTATTGAAGGTTGGACCATTGCTGAAATTGATGACTATCTATTCGAAGTGGGATTAGCCCAAGATGGTGATTTTGAAATCTGTATTGAGAACTGTAGCTTTGATTATGACTTTATTGAAGAAGCCTCTAGCTTAGAGGGCTACCTTTTCCCTGACACTTACTTTGTTGACTCCGCTACTTTTTCAGTAGAAGGGTTCATCAACCTACTACTTAGCACTTTTGACAGCCGAATTACTGATGAAATGATCACAGCAATTGAGAATTCAGATCGCAGCCTAGATCAAATTGTAAACGTAGCGTCCATGATTGAAAAAGAAGTTCGCACTGAAAATGACATTCCAATTGTGGCAGGAATAATATGGAATCGACTAGATAACGACTGGACTCTTGGAATTGATGCCACACTGCTTTACGTACAAGAAGACAACGAGCTCACTGCCTCTGACCTAGCAATGGACTCCCCATACAACACTAGGCTGAACACTGGGCTAGTTCCTACAGCAATTTGCAGCCCAGGGCTTTCTAGCCTAATGGGAGCTATCTACCCTGAAGAAAGCGACTACTGGTTCTACCTCACGACTTTAGACACTGGAGAAGTTATCTACGCTGAAACCAACGAGGGACACGAAGAGAATAAAGCTAAATACCTCTAGAAGTCACCAAGTATATCTATACTTACCGTATTACTTTCATTCCCATCTGCATCATACGCAGTGATAGTGTAAGTGTTATTTCCTGAAGCAAAATTTGCATATTGGACATCTGCCACATAACGGAAAGAACCATCACCCGCTTGAAATAGCCCCAAGGGGTAAGACTGACCCGTCCCAGACCAGCTTACATAAACGCTAACCGCGCTTCCCGCAGTAACCACGCCCTCAATGGCAATGGCTCCATCGCTATCGCTAGCGCCCACACCAGGTGAAGTAATTGAGATACTTAAATTTTCAATAACTGCCTCTTTAGGTTCGACGGCTTCCTCAATAATCTCTTCTTCTTCAGGGATCACCTCTTCGGGCTCCTCTTCAATAATTTCCTCTTCTTCAACTTCAATCACTCGATTTTCACCCAAACTCCACTTAACAAGTTCATTCTCACTCAGCTCCCCTTCTTCCATCAATTCACGTAGAACCACTACTTCCCGAGCAATTAAAGCCCTTTCAATCTCTTCAGAGATCAAACTTTTCTCATTCGCCTTCAAAACTAAACTCTCTAAAACCACGTCGTCCAAACCTCTATCCAAGTAATCTATACCTACCGTTCCATCAAAAACATAAATAGACTCATTACTCGCTAAATTTGAAAGCAGAAACTGACCGCCACTATCAATCTCCATAATATCCGTATGAATGACTACAGAGGTGGTAGTGCTTTCCTCACCTTCGTACCAAACACGCCCATCATGTAAGAAAAGATGTATCTTTGTTAAATCATTCTCATCAACCTCTACGCTATCAAAACTCAAGTAAGTCCCTTCATCCATTCGAAGCACAGGCCCGCCTTGAACTGTTAACAACAGATAACTCTCATCATCACTTTGAACTGAGTCACCTTCCAGAATAACTCCTAAATCAGGTGCGACTTCCCAAACGGACTGACCAAAGCTCAAAACTTCACCCCCTCCTCGTTCAACTGACAGAATAATGTCATCTTTTTTCTCATCAGAGAACGAAACAACCAGACTCACGCACGCCTTTAAAATCAAGGTCAATATAATTAAAATAACTCCTAACCAGAAAAAACCACCAAATTGATTCTGTTTCCTTTTTCGGCTTGGACTCTGATAACGACGATAATATGTATAGTTCATCTATGAATGAGCAATTAAAGGCCCATCTCTTTTTTAATTGAATTTACATCTCGAAGCAACTGTTGGTTGGTAGCAAGTTGCTGTTGAATCTTATCAACGGCATGCATAATCGTTGTATGATTCTTGCCTCCAAACTCAACTCCAATCTGTTCATAAGCTAAATGGAGCTCATTACGGATTAAGAACATAGCAACCTGACGTGGCAAGATGATATGTTTTTTCCGAGATTTCCCAAGTAAATCATCAGATGGAATTTTAAAATGTGCAGCAACAATTTCAACAACGTCTTCAGCGCTAGTAATTGACTGCGCAGAAACCGCCGCGGCTTCAATAACACCTCTCACCTCTCGGCTTCGGCCAAGCTTTTTCAAAATTTTCGCAACACTTCTTACGGTAGGAGTGCTGTGCTCCAATTGAGCCTGTGCAATAGCCTGAAGTAAAACACCTTCCAACTCACGAATAGAGTCATAAATGTTTTCAGCAATAAACTCTAGAACCTCACCTTGAATGAGCACTTCATGTTCTTGACACTTTGCGTACAAAATAGCGAGTCGCGTTTCATAATCAGGAAGTGAAACATCCACAATCATACCCATTTCAAAACGACTCACCAAACGATCTTGTAGACCAGAAAGCTCTTTAGGCGGTCGATCTGAACTAATAATGATTTGTTTGTTATTGTCATAAAGTTCATTAAAGGTATGAAAAAACTCTTCTTGAGTTCTATCTTTATTAGCCAAAAACTGAATGTCATCAATAATGATGCAATCTACTTTTCTATAACGGTCTTTAAATGCTTTTGAATTACGCTTACCAATTGCTTCAACAATCTCACTAGTGAACCGCTCACTAGTCATATAAACCACTACTTTGTCAGGATCATTATTTAAAATCTCATTTCCCACTGCCTGCAAAAGATGAGTCTTACCAAGACCCACACCTCCATAAACAAAAAGTGGATTGTAAAGCGCACCAGGCGACTTTGCCACCGCATCACAAGCTGCATGCGCTAAACGGTTATTAGGGCCTACCACGTACTTCTTAAGCGTATATTTAGGGTTCAAACACTTGCTAGAAACTCCTTCTACCAGTTTCACCTCTTGTCGTCCTGATATCTTATTTGTTTTTCTAGTTTTCTTAGTCTTATTTGAAAACAGACGATTCACATCCAAAGAACGATTATCATCTGGCAAAGCAAGATTAGGATCAACTTCAAACATAACTTCTTTCACATCTGGACTCACTCGACGAACCGCATCAACAAGATTCCCATTAATCTTATGCTCCAACCAATCTTTTGCAAAAACATTAGGAACCCCCACGACTAAAAGACCATCGTTAGAAGAAAGAATTGCTGTGTTTTGAAACCAAGTAAGGAAATGAGGCCGCTTAACAGAGGGTTCAACTTCTTTTAAAACTTGCAACCAAAGGTCGTGTCCTGAAACTTTAGAAAGGGTCGTTACCATACAAAAAAGGGGATTTGGAGTCATATATTATTCCCTCAGGCGCTCTCACTCAATAGCTCATTGTGCAAAACCTTTTGACAAGCCACTCAAAGAATTTCAACAAGTCATTCATTCAAGGAATAAACACAAGAGAGTGTGTATAGGGCTTACCGCAGACACAAGTCCTAAATTATCTAGAATAAATTCAGAACATCATTGAATGTGATGTAAACAATGAAAAGCATCAAAAGAACAAAACCTGCCATATGAATGAAATTCTCAATTCGTGGATCAGGCTTTCGCCCAGTGAAACCACGGAATAGAATAAACACAGCACGACCTCCATCAAGAGCAGGAATAGGTAAAATATTTACTACCCCCAAGCTCAAGGAGAGCAACGCAACAAAACGTAAAACAGAGCTAAACCCATCTTGCACTACCGTGAAAGTCATCTGAGCAATACCAACCGGCCCAGCCACTCCTTCAGGAACTGCCTGCGCACCTAGAAAGCCTCTAAAGACATCCAGAAACATTACCGCCGTAATTTTACCTAATCGCCACATTTCTGTAACTGCAACAAACGGCGCCTCCACCAAACCATGCTGCTCAGGAACAATCTCAATCAAAGAATGAAGCATATAGCCCTGATACAAGGAAAGATTGCGGTAGTAATCAACTCGATCAGAAACAGCAATACCAACATGATCACTTTCATCTAAAGTAATTTCAAATTCAAAATCATTTCCATCACGCAAAATCTGATAAACAACCTGCCCTTCACTCGCTTTTGTCTCAGAATTCAAATCAGGAACCAAGGAAGACTCCCACACCTCAATGCCACCAATAGAAGAAACCGCATCACCTGCCTCAATACCAACTAAGTCAGCAGGAGAACCAGGAATCACATAAGTAATCACAGGATGATAAGCCGGAATCGCCAAGTCTGAAATAGTCAGCATTCCCTCTCCAGGTCGATAAACATCTAAACTTACTGTCGTATTTTTAGAGATTGTTGAGTACAAATCCTCCTCATTAATAATCTCCATACCATCCATTCGAATCAGTACATCACCGCCCTCTAAAACATTAGCAAAAACTGAATTTGCATCTTCAATGTAAAGCAAGCGAGGAATGTTAACAGGGTTTAAAGTAAGTTGATCAATCAAATCAAGATTAAGATATTCTCCCCCACTTCCACCGTCAGCATAATCAACTGAAGCCATAAGGTTCTCCGTCTCCAACTTAACTAGAACCTCCTCCCAATCTGAATAATCAGATATTACAAGTGAATCCACCGCAAGAATACGGTCTCCAGGCTCAAAAGAACGAACGTCTAAATCTTCTCCGTCATAAAACACGGTATTATATTCCTCAATTGTTTCCACCACGACCAAACCTGGCTCAACAAGCACTTGCTCATTTCTAAGACCCTCATAAAAATCTTCCTGACTTGTCATAAGCGGATCAATTCCCACCCAGAAACCAATAGTCAAAAGAACAAAAGCTAATAGAAAATTCATCACAACTCCAGCACTCACAATCCAGAGCTGAGCTGCAGGCGTCTTACTTTCAAAGCTTCGCTTACTCTTACTTGCTTTCCCATCTTCACCCAACATACGAACAAAACCACCAAAAGGAATCCAATTGATTGAATACAATGTTTCCCCTTTTTTAACTCCCCAAATTCGAGGAGGAAGTCCCATTCCAAATTCTTCTACTTTCACTCCAGCACGTTTTGCTGCCGTAAAATGTCCTAACTCATGAATAAGAATCAGTACAGAAAAAATAACTAGGAACGCAACAATGGTTAGAAGTATTTGCATATAATTAAATCTTCATTACTTGACCCTCCTTTGACTTAGCCGCTGCAACAATAGCATTATTGGCCACATCAACCTTTTCTTGAAGTTCCTTTTCTGAACGCTTTCGATCGTCTTCTGTAATCTCCTTGTCATGCTCCAGTCGTTTGAAAGTAGTCATAGCATCTTGCCGGACATTTCGAACTGAAATCTTAGCCTCTTCAGCCATTCGCCCTACCACTTTAACAAGGTCACGACGACGCTCCTCTGTCAAAGGCGGTATATTCAAGATTACTGACGTTCCATTATTAGTAGGGTTCAAGTTCAAATCTGAGTCTTGAATCGCTTTTTCAATCACAGACAACATACTTTTATCCCATGGTTGAATGGAAACTGTTTTAGAGTCAGGAACACTGATACTAGCCACCGCTTTAAGCGGCTGAGTTACCCCATAAGAATCTACCTTCATACCTTCAACAATCCCTGCTGAAGCTCGTCCGATCTGTAGACCTGTGAACTCAGCCTTAAGATGAGTGAGTGCACCGTCAAAAGAAGTTTGAGCTTTTTGTAGAATTTGCTGAGTCATATTAAGGAGTTATTAATGATCCGATGGGTTCACCGGAAGCGGCCCGGAGGATAGCATTGTCGGCATTGATATTAAAGACCCGAACCGGAAGTTTATTTTCTTTACACAAAACCACAGCAGATAGATCCATAACACCCAATTCTCGCTCTAAAACTTCATCGTAACTGATTGTTTCAAAAAACTTAGCATGAGGATTAGCCACAGGGTCACTATCATAAATTCCATCCACTTTTGTCGCTTTCATCATCACTTCACACTTAAGTTCGAGGGCGCGAAGCGCACCAGTAGTATCTGTAGTAAAGTAAGGATTTCCCGTTCCTCCTCCACAAACAACCACTTCCCCTTTATCCAAATAGCTACGAGCTAAATCAGGAGAATAAGGGTCTGCAAAATAGAAATTCCCATGAGCTGCCATGCATCGTGCTTCCACGCCCATGGCTTTCAATACTTCAGTGAATAGACGGGCATTCATTGTTGCCGCCATCATTCCAAGAGCATCTGAAGCCGTTCGCGGAATACTCAGACTAGAGTTATCTCGATAACGCCAGAAGTTCCCCCCCCCAAGAACAATCGCCACTTGAAGACCATCCTTAAGAATGGCTTTAATTTGTTTTCCTAAAACTTCAAGTGCAGCGCCATCAGCACCAACACCATCTTTTCCCCCTAAAACCTCTCCAGAGATTTTTAATAAAATTCGTTTAGACACCATTGAAAATAAAGTAACCGGCTAAAATTCCTACCACTATCCCTCCAAGAATCATAAGAGGAACTTTAGTGCTAGGCACAAATCTTCGGGAGTTTGCAAGGTCTGTCAAAAGGTTAGTACTAATAATCACTTCTTCATTGCGGTTGTTTTCAACTACATCTGAAAAACTATGATTAGCTACAAGCGCAACAAATCGATCAAAAGTAATTTTCACATAATCAGAAGCATTTATGCCTGAAGCATGAACCACCTCCGGTTTTCCCAATTCAATTTCAGTCTGCTCAAAATCAAAGTTCTCCATTGGCTCTGGTGATTCATCTGGCAAGAATATGTCGTCAAGCATGTATAAGGTTTAATTATCAAGATTTTACTCCACACTCAATTCACTAGCAAGTTCCACCGCATTTTCAATGCTATGAACCAAAGTAGCAATTTTAAGTAACTCAGAATAACTCACCTCTTGGGCTGGACGAAAAGTCATGTCCTCTTGGTACCCCTCGATCACACCATATTCAACGGCATGAACCAAATAAGGATAATACCAAGCGCTCACATCTACATCAACAAAAGGAGTAACAAAAGCCATTAAATCTTCATCCGGAACCACTTGGAAAAACTGAAAACAAAGCTTCAAAGCTTCAGCCCTATTAAGAACTCGATCAGCTTGAAAACTTCCATCAGGATAGCCATCCACTAAACCATAATTCGAAGAATACTGAATAGAGTCAGCGTAATCATCTTCAGAATTAACGTCCGTGAAAGTACCAGTTTCATAATTAACACCCGTAGTGTCATAACCTGCCAGTGTAATCAGAAAGTAAAGTGCCTCACCTCGAGTCATTTTATTATCAGGAGCTTCTACCATATCAATCAACAAAGTTAAGAACTCTGAATTACTTGCCGCCACTTGAACAATTCGAACTTCAGTTCCTAAATTTTTAACATAACCATTGGACCAATGGTCAGGGCCTTCCACCCCCAGTCCATCAAAAGTGTCTATTTCCTCTGCCACTTCTGCCACTTCTTCTATAGTTTCTTCTGACGAAGAACCTGAGCTACCACCAGAAGAGCTACTTGATGAACCACCTCCACCTCCACCTCCAGTTGCCCCTACTCCTTGGACAAAAACGGAATCAACCGTACTTTCATTCCCAAAAGAGTCAAAAGCGTAGACTTTCACATAATGTGCTGAAAAGGTGTCTGAGATGGAGATACGAGTCGTTGATTCAATCGCTAAAGAGGAATCAACCGTTTGATCTACTTTAGTTCCTGTTTTTGAATCTACTTCAGTAGAACTAGGAGAATAATAAATTTCATAATGACTAAAACTAGAATCTACAGGACGAGTCCAGTTAAGCTCTAATGCCGCAGAAGAAACAACAGGCACTAAAGCCGTTAAACCTGTTGGCCCCACTAGGTCCAAGTTGAAGGCTGAACCCGTTGAAACAGACCCGGCCACAATACTATCAAAAGGAGTTAGTCTCAATTGAGCCGTAGAAATATCCACACCATCCGTGTCTGCATCAGCATCCCAAAGTACGGTCACCGTCTGTGCACCAGAAGCAGTGTCAATATAGCCACCGGATGCTCCCACTTGATAAGTAGCGTCATTATCAACAAGCAAGCTAAGCGATGAAGTACTTGCACTTAAAACGGTTGCCTTCGCCCAATTTGCCCCTGAAT
Organism: Oceanicoccus sp.; assembly: GCA_047635955.1. Taxonomy (GTDB): domain Bacteria; phylum Patescibacteriota; class Gracilibacteria; order UBA1369; family 2-02-FULL-48-14; genus WFTC01. The sequence goes on along the minus strand of JBLIGW010000006.1, from coordinate 2,269 downwards.
CAATACTATATTCTAACTTGAGTGAAACCGTAGTGTCGTCATCAGGGTCATCCACACTGGCCACAACGCTAACATTTTTTGTTGCTGCCACCTGAACGGTTGAACTCACTGAAACTGTTGGAACGTCATTAAAGCTCCAATTTAAATTATTGCCTGAATCTGTGGAGCGTGCTGCGTCCGTTGCATGAGTGATTGCACTCCCAGGACTAGCATCTGAATCCTTCACATCCACATAATCAATTGCACTTGTTCCTGAAACGTTTAAGCCCCACTGTGAATCAGAAGCGCTACTACGTAGAGTCACTAAGCTCCCATCTGCACCTGTTAGTGTCAAAAGACCCGCTACGGTCTGAGTCGTTCCTGCGGTGAAAGTAATGGCTTTACTTGCGGTCGTTGTTTTTAAATTATTAAAAGTAGTGCTACCTGAAATAATACTGGTTTGAGCAGCATCCGTGAAAGTCACTGTTCCACTATTATGAGTAAAGTTTCCTGACCCTTTCGCAAAATTTCCTCCTAAATTAATAGTCGCGGGTGCCAAGAAAGTACCAGCGCTCAAAGTTAAGTCATTAGCCACTGTTAAGGTACTAACATTAACAATCAAAGTACTATCATCACGCCCTGCAGCCAAAGTGGAAATTTCATTTGCAGTAAACACTGTTGAATAAATACGAAAGTCATCAATCTCTCCAGTAAAGTAGTTGCCCTCGCCTACAGCAACCCCATCATGATACTGCGTATCACCAACCATGGCCCCTAAAGCATCTGACGCCGAATGAGCAGGCATATCCCCACCTGGTGTAGCCGTTCCTTTACTTACTCCATCAACATAAAGTGTGAAACTACCGTCACTATCATAAGTAATGATCACATTCGTCCAGGTATTTGTCGAAACGGCACCAGAAACATACCCATCGGTAATAGTACCACCCCATGCACCTCCATATACATTTCCTCCATCTAAGTAAATATTCATTCCAGCAGCCTGCCCCCCTTCTGCATAAAGGACCTGCCGAGCTGCAATATCTGCAGATCTAAACCATAAAGAAACAGATCTATCTACAAAACTAGCGTCACTAGTAAATTCTATATAATCATTCACCCCATCAAAATCAACTGAACCTGTATTTACAAAAGTAGTAGCACTAGAACCCGCCTCCCAAACAGAGGCCGTATCCATATTAGTAAGAGTACCCGTTAATCCATTTCCTGAAGAATCAGATGCTGTGCTCCCACTCCCATCATCAAGAGTCCAGTGAAGCCACTTATTGGAGTTCAAACTATCAACCCCACGTGATCCCGTATAACTCAAAGTATCATCTGAATCCGTAAAGTTCATGATCAGATCATAATAGCTCAAATCATACAAAGGGAAGGAGTCTGAAGCCGCATCTGCATCACCAACAAACTCAATCGCACCTGAGTCCGTATCCGTTGTTAAAGTCAATATTTCAGCACCTTGAACTCGCAACGTTCCTAAGTTACTAAAAGCACCCAAAGCCCCATAGTCATAAGACTCTAAAGAGAAAGTAGCTCCTGAACCAATTGTTAAATTCCCATTCAAAGTTCTTGTTGAAGGCGCTTTAAAAACAGCTCCTGAACCCTCAAGGGTCAAATGATGATACGCATAATTAGGCAAAGTATAGGGCCCACCTGTTCCATCAAAAACAGCTGTCCAACCTGAAGCCAAAGTAGGAAACCCATCATTTGCCGTAATGGTTTCGCCACCCTGCATCTTTAAGGTACTACCACCTGCCACTGTGAATTCTGAACCAGTTCCGTTAACGGTTATAGCGTAACCATTCAGATTAAAAACACCATTAGTCATAATGAAGTCTTTTCCTGAATCATCAACCGTTAAAGCTGAAAGCAAGTTCACCTGACCTCCTGATTTATCAATAGTGATATGACCATCCCACAAAGCCTCTCCGCCAGTTAAATCAAAACTTTGTATATTTCCTCCTGATAACTTCAAATCAATAGTAGAAGAGTCGGCCCCTGAGTTAATATCCACATTCCCCTCTACAGCAAGCGAAGCCGAACTGGCAGCTCCAGTGAATCTCCCATCATCAACAATCAAATTACCCTCAAGGGTCATCGTGTCACCAGAAGCAATCTGCACTTGCCAATTATTCGTTCTATTTGCGGTAAAGCTAGAGAACAAACCACTAGTAACAAGCCCACTATCAAAATTAAAACTTGAATCTGAAGCACTAAACACTTCCACAACCCCATCATTATGATTGAACGTTCCTCCTGCCGTATGCGTCCA
>JBLIGW010000005.1:0-25614 GCA_047635955.1 Oceanicoccus sp. | reverse complement strand
AGATTGTTTAATATGTTGATGACTCCAAAGGGAAGGGCAGTCCAAAAAATATCTTTAATGAGTTCTGGTTTGAGTTTCCAGTTGAGTGAGAAGCTCTGCCGAACAAAAAATGTAGTCAATGCTAGCGCAGCAAAGCTGGCACCTACAGGGGCTAGGAAAAATAGTGAGATGCGTGCTCCATTTTGAATTATTAAATAAACAAGCCCCAACTCAACTAAGCGGGCAATAGTCATGGAAAATACAGATCGTCCCATCCGGTAGTTGGCTTGAAGCGCCGCATTACAAATACTAGTGAGATGATCAAAAAACAGGGAAGCCATCAAAAAAAGCATTCCGGCTAAAAACTCAGGAGAGGGGGAGAACAATAAAGAACCTGCAATCCCCAGGATGAAAAAAATCAAACTCAATCCTCCACGTAAAATTAGTGCGTTAGTAAAGACTTGTCCGTCTTTTGGGGCGTCTGACATTTTCCTAACAATGTTTCCAAAGATTCCTAGATTGGCGGCCACGGAAAAGAATAAAACGTATTCTGTAATGCGTCCGTATTGGCCATAGGCTTCAGGACCCAGCGAGTTGCTGACCCATTTCACTATGAAAATTCCTAAGGCAATTTGAGCGATTTTCCCAATGTATTGAATGGCGGTAGACCAAGCAATTTTTTGAGTGATGGAGCGGGCAAGTTTCATTTAAGGTTTGACTACTTCAATGAGGCGAGGGGTCCCTTCTAAAATGTCGTCGTCATGCCAATCATGCAATGCGGCTTCAATGGTGCTCCATTCATAAACGTAATTTTCACCATTTCGTGTGCCGACATCGTGAGTCACAATTTGCATTTTCTCACTATCGTATCCTTTGATAACTAACATGTGGTAAGTGGGTCCTCCATTTCTGAAGTTTGGATTTCCAAGTAGCTTCCCTGCAAAAGGAGCAATGATTAGGTTTCCTTGATTTAAAATTTCTTGAATGTCTTCAAAACTAGGGTTTTCATGAACCACTGTTTCTAGGCCATAGTTTTCGGTCATCATTTGAGTGGTTTGTTCAATGGTGGTGTGTTCGTAGGAACCAAAAATTTCCATTTCCCAATCGACTAAGCGGAGAAGCTCGGTATTGTAATCTTCTAGATCTAAGTAGAGTTCATTGAATACATTAGCAACGAGAAGAACGCTGGCTTCTTCACATGTTTCCTGCCATGGGTAGTCCCAGTTGGAGTGAGGGGCTTGAGTGTAAAAAGGCATATCAATATTGATATTGGTTCTTGCCTGGTCTTCAATCTGCTCACCCACTTCAATGAGTGAGATAGCCTCTGGTGCCTCTGGACCTTCAAGGAGTTCAGCTTTGTAATCTTTGTATCCTATTACTAAAACAATACTAAGGATGCTGAACCAAATTATTTTCTTGAAAGTTTTTATCATTATTTTTATATTGAACTAATTGTGGAATGGAGTCTAGTGGCAAAGACATAATTAATTTGTAGGCCACGCTACCGACATTTTAATCATAAATGAAGTATCATGAGCTCATGAAACTATTATTCAAAAATTAAATTAATATGGAATTCTTACTCGCTTCTTTTCTTGCTGGGCTGTTAACGGTTCTTGCGCCTTGTGTGCTTTCTTTGTTGCCCGTGATTCTAGGTGGAACTTTGGGGCGAAAAAATCCTTGGCGTCCTGTGGTTATTGCCGGTTCATTGGGAGTTTCAGTGATTGTATTTACCTTGGCTCTTAAGGCCACTACGGCATTGATTGGAATACCACCTTCATTCTGGCGATGGTTTTCTGGAATTTTGATTATGCTTTTTGCATTGACCATGGTCTTTCCTGAAGCTTGGGAAAAAGTCATTACTAAAGTTGGGTCAGGAAAGAGTCAAAAGCTAATGAGCAAGAGTGCAAAGAAAGAAGGGCTTTGGGGCGCAGCTTTATTGGGGGCCTCACTTGGGCCAGTTTTCACAACTTGTTCACCGACCTACTCAATTATTTTGGCGATTGTACTTCCTGCGAACTTCTGGGTGGGAGTTTTGAACTTGGTGGCTTATTCAGTAGGGCTAATGATTCTACTTGTGGCGATTGGGTATGGAGGACAAGCCGTTACTAAAAAACTTCGTTTTGCGGCTAATCCAAATGGATGGTTTAAAAAAAGTTTGGGAGTCTTACTTATTGTTACGGCACTGATGGTTTTAACTGGATTTGATAAAACCATTGAAACCTGGATTATTCAGCAAGGTTACTTGGGGCCAATTGGAATTGAGCAGCAAATTCTAGACTCGGTTCAAGTGGAACCGATAGAAGTTCCAGAGTAAAGCAAAGGCAAGAAAGACGCCAAGGACAGCCCAAAGAATAGGGGAGGCTCCTTGAGCTATCTCAAGAGCTAAGGCGACTATTGCGGCGGCTGACCAAATTATTTTGAGGTCAATCATTGCGCGGAAATGTTGAATACTTTTTTTGTTCATTATGAGTGAGTTTCCTCCAATTCCAATGAGAGCAGCACCCACTAGGCGGGCGGCGATCATGCTTTCACCTTGGAGTCCAAGTAATTCCATGGTCCATTCAGGAGCAAGGAGTAGGGGAATTCCAAAGAGCATGTCTGCTAGGAAGTGAACAATGAACCAGTTTCGTAAAGCGTGTGATGGTTTTTTCATGCTTTGATTTTAGCATAAAAAAAGACCCCCAGTTTTGGAGGTCTTTTTTTAAAGTGAAGGTTTAGTTCCACCATGTGTCAAAGGCTCGATCCGCTAATACAGCGGCTTCAGCACGATTTAAATTGTTGTCTGGTAGGAAGTATCCATCATCATAACCTTCTACTACACCTTCAGCGTAGGCATAAGCAACGTATTCTACGAACCAGTCGAAAGGATTTACGTCCCAGAATGAAGTGTAAGTTGAGTTTAGGTTAACATCGTTTAGTCTGTCTTCAAGACGAACCAAGATAGCTACAGCTTCAGCTCGGTTGATTGCATCATTAGGATTGAAATATGAATCGTCATCAATGAGGTCTAGAGAAAGACCAGCTTGAACATATTCATAGAACCAGTCGTGGCTGGCTACATCTCGAAAATCTTCATCTTCATTGTCGTAATCATCTACATCGAGTTCTGCACTAAGTATAATCATCTTAAGGAACTCTGCTCGAGTCACTTCATCTGAAGGTGCGTAACTGTAGTAGCTTCGTCCGCTAATCACTCCACGAAGGTATAGGTCCTCAATGGCAGCTTCTGCCCATTCAAACCCATCAATGTCGGTGAAAGGGTAATCTCCTTTTGGTAGACTTGGGTGGTATGGTTTATTCGGAGTATTTGGTTTTTCTGGAGTGTTTGGCTTGTCGTTTTTGTCATCAAGCTCTACCTTATAAGTTTTAAGTGTAGTGCTTAGAGTACTGATACTAATAGTTTCAGATTGGTATCGGTCGTCATCGATAGTAAGCTTGTATGAAGTATCGTTAGCTTCAGCCGCAAGTGAGAACCAGTATTCTCCATCTCCACGATCAGCGTATCCAAGTATTTGATTGTTGGTACCATCGTAAACATGAAAATCGTTTCGAACGAGGTCATCAACTTCGTCAGAGTCTTCGTCTTCAATATTAAGTTCAAGATTGTAAGTTCGTGCAGAAATTTGTTCCACAGTGGCAGATCGTTTCACGTCGTTTTCAGGACTAACACGTACCCAGTAAGCAGAGTCACCTTGGTAAGTCACTTTATCCCAGTCATTTGGAATGTCGAAACTTACGTAGAACATACCTTTATTAGTGAACCCATCAAGATACGAATCAGAAACACTGAGGTTTCTCCAGTTTCCGTCCTCGTAATATTCCCAATCTAGATCGTTGTCGCCATTTTTATAAGTAGCGGTACGAACTGTTTGGAAATAAATTTGATCGAACTGAGACTTAGATCCCATATATAGGAATTGTTTGTCTCCGTCGTCGTCAGTAAAGACGTTAACAGGGTCAGAATCCTTAGCCGCAGCTTCTGAGGTTTCGTTGCTTGTAGTGTCTTCGTCCATGTAAACGTAATCAAAATCAGCGTTTGCGCCAATGAGTACATTTGGAGCCGCTCCAGCAAGTGCTGGGATTAGACCAACTCCGAGAGCCACTAGGACCCCGATTGATAGTAATTTTTTCATAGGATTAGATTTGTTATATTAGATACATTTATGCCCTATTCTTAGTTATAATGCAAGTGCAAGTGCTTTATTACACTTTTATGAAAAAGGCTTCAGAGATCATTGAGACTATTGCGGGCTTTCCTCGTTTTCCATCTGAGGAGAGGTTGAGCCGAGTTTCTGCTTATTTAGAGAAACTTGGGAATCCACATTTGAACCTGAAATTCGTACATGTTACGGGCACTAATGGAAAAGGCTCTACTTGTTCAATGCTTGCTTCAGTGCTTCAAAAATCAGGATTTAAGGTGGGGCTTTTCACCTCTCCACATATTTTTGATTGGCAAGAAAGAGTTCAAATTAATGGTGAAAACATTAGAAATGATCAAATTGAAAGTCATGGAGTGCCGATTCTAGACTTTGAAGTGGGAGTGTTTGAAGCCTGGTTCTTATTGGCTATGAGCGTTTTTGCAGCAGAAAAAGTGGATATTGTTGTTTTGGAAGCAGGAATCGGCGGGCGTTTAGACACAACAAATGTGATTCCTTCGCCAGAAGTATCGGTAATCACTAATGTGGGATTGGAACATACGGAAGTCTTAGGAGACTCTCTTGAGAAAATTGCCTTAGATAAAGCTGGAATTGTTAAGGGTTCTACCTTAGTGACGGGAATTGAGAATTCTGAAGTTTTAGCGGTTTTACCAAAACATCGAGTGGTGCATTGTGAGGGTGGATTTCAAGAGAAAAACAAAGCATTAGCTAAAGAAGTGATTCAAGTCTTAAGAGAACGGGGCTGGGAAATAAATGAGTCTTCTATTGAAGAAGGTTTGCATGCAGCGGCTTTGCCAATACGAATGGAAGTTTTGAATGAGGAGCCTTTTGTTTTGGCTGATGGAGCACATAATTTAGATGGAGTGCGAGCCATGAAAGCTGAATTGCCTTTTGCCACGAAGGGGCATCGTTATCTTTTGATGGGGGTTTCTGCAGATAAAGATTATGAGAAAATGGTCCCACTTTTAGCAGATGGAATGGATACAGTAGTGATTTCTGAGGCGAGTTTTCATGCGGCTTCTGCAGAAGAATTAGCAGAGTTTGTACCTGGGGCTGTAGTTGTTCCAGACTTGAAGGAAGCTTGTTCTTGGGTAATGAATCGTATAAAAAAAGCAGACCAACTCTACATTCTAGGTAGTCTTTATTTTGCAGCGGATGCGGTTTCGGAACTTAGTAAATCATCGTTTCTACAATAATTAGGCCGTATCCAATAAACCAAAGTATATTTGAAAGAATAATGGGATTACTTTTATGTTTGATCCCATAATAAACCCAAGGAATTGCAAAAATAGCTTTTAGGGAAAAGCTTAATAGTGAAATTGAACTGGCATCTTGAATCTCAATTATCTTGAATGCCTGAGGAAGAATGGTTAAAGGGTAAACAATGGCAATGATGATCATTACATCGTCTAAGTTTTTATCTTTTTTAAACCAATCCCAAATACGTCCCAGTAGAGGCCTATTCTTTTTTGATATGTGGTGTAATCCAAGTGCTCTCGACATTGGGTTCGGTTATGCCATCGTCTAAATATACACTAAAACAGCACTTTACGCAAGTTTTGGTCATGCTTAGCTTGTGAATTCAAGATTTAAAATTTCTGAAAATGAATTTAAAACGCCGTTTGCCTGAGAGAAGTCATTGTCTTTCGACAGTTCATTGGGAATGGCATAAACCGTGAGTCCAGCCGCTTTAGCGGCGATGACTCCTCGTTCCGTATCTTCAATGACGATGCAGTTTTCAGGTTTTTGCTTGGCGGTTTCAAGCGCTAGCAGGTAGGCATCTGGGTAAGGTTTTTCTTTTTCTACGTCTTCATTCACTATGAAAAAATCAAAGTAGTGAGCAATGCCAGTTTTTTCTAGAATGAGTTCAAAGTGTTCACGCATGGACATGGTGACCACGGCCATTTGCACTTTTCCATGAAGATGATCTAAGGTTTCTCTTACTCCTGGTAAAAGTTCTAGATCGGAATGAAGGAGTTCGCTGTAGATTCCGTTCCGTTTTTTTCGCAAGCTTTGAATTTCGGCATCACTGGCTCCTTCTACTAAAGTCCAAGCACTTAAGTTTTTCTTTAAAGATTCTGTGATGAACCACTCTCGAGTGAGATCAATGCCTATCTCTTTTAATACAGTTTTAGTGGCGGCAAAAAATAGTTTTTCTGTATCTACTAGCGTTCCGTCATTGTCGAAAAAAATAGTTTTCATGAGCTTATGATATCATAAGCAAAATTACCCCCCATGCCATGTCTAAGACACTTGTAGTTCACTACACACCTAGAGGAGAACGAAGTAAAACTAAAGAACTTGTTGATGCTTTTGTAGCTTCAGCGGAAGGGAAAACAGAACTTGTGATGCATGATTTGGCAGAGGCACCGGCAGAAATGTTTTTGCGTGAAAATTTAATGGCTTATATAATGCGAAATATGGTTGGTGAAGAAGATCCTAAATATGACGAAGCTTTGAAGGGAATTGATAAGGTGGTGGATGAGCTAGTGGGGGTGGATCATGTGGTTTTGGCTTTTCCTCTTTATAACTACTCTGTGCCAGCGGTGGTTAAGGCTTGGATTGATAGTGTGGTTGTTTCTGGGGAAACTTTCACAATGGAAGCGGGAAGGTACAAAGGTCTAATGACTGGAAATGCATTGGTATTGAGCACGTCAGGTGGAGCGGGTTATGGAGAAGGAGGTATGGCGGATTATGGTCGGCCTTTAGCAGTGAAATGTTTTGAATTCATGGGTTATCAAACAAGTAATGTTCAAGCAGATGGAGCGAATCAGTTTCCTCCAGAAGAGTATGCTAAGGTGATGGATGCTAAGAAACTGGAAATCAGTGAACTCGTCAATCAGTGGTACTAAAACTTTGCTCTGGGGTGTGATATCTTCAAATCGTGTTTACACCCCAACCAAAGCGCCGAATTCCAATGTTGATGGCAACGCAGCATCCAGACAATGCGTGCATTCCTTTTTGGAGTGATCGGGCGAAGGTAACTACAGCAGATGAAACGGAGGAAATGTATGAATGTTTTTTCACTTTGAATTGTGATGAATACATGTGGGATTGGGAGGGTAAATTTGCGGATGAAGCAATGATTGATCGGCTCATGAATAAACACCTAGAGACATTTAAAGAACATCAAATTGGACGAGATCGATTTATTACTTTGCGAATTCCAAATATTTGGGAGGAACAGAGTTATAAGCTTTCTCGTGCTTACATGAGTATTCTTTCTGCGGCTGAAGTGACTCAAGAAATTGGTCTGACCTCGCCGCCGGTTTTTGAAATTATTTTACCAATGACTAAGAAAGGAGAGCAGTTGGCTTACGTTCAACGAACGTTTAAGCAGATGGCAGAAATGCATAGTAAAATTTTTGATGATCATGATTTTGGAGAGGGTTACATCCATATTGTTCCTTTGATTGAAAGTGTGGATGACTTTTATAACTCAGCTACGGTCTTGAATGATTTTATTCGGCTGCATGAAGAAGAGTTTGGATATAAACCACCTTACCTTCGGCCTTTTATTGCTCGAAGTGATCCGGCTTTGAATGCAGGGTTTGTGCCTGCAATGCTTGGGGCTCGGCTCGCATTGAGAGAATTTTATAGAGTAGGAAAGGAACATGATTTGGAGGTCTTCCCTATTATTGGAACTGGATCTTTACCATTTCGAGGAGGGATCAATCCTGACAATATTAAAGCGAGTTTGAAACAGTATGAAGGTGTTAAAACGGTGTCGATCCAGTCGGCGTATCGTTATGACTACCCAATGGATCAAGTGAAAGAATCTTTGGAATATATTCGTGAGCAGTTTGAGAACCCTAAGCCAGTTGAGTTTTCTGACGAAGAGTTTGAAGGTATTTATGAAATTTGTAATATCTTTGCTGACTTTTATAGACCTACGATTGAAGTTTATGCAGAACGGATTAATGCTATGTCTAAATTGATTCCTTCTCGTCGAGAAAGAGTGCAACATATTGGACTCTTTGGTTATGGCCGTGAAGTGGGGAAGGTTAGTTTGCCTCGTGCAATTAAGTTTACGGCTTCTTGTTATTCAATGGGTGTGCCACCTGAATTTATTGGAACAGGGCGGGCGCTTAGAAAAGTTAAGGAACTTGGGAAAATGGATTTATTGCGAAAACACTTTTCTACTATTGAACATGAATTGAAGCATGCAGGTAAATTTCTTAATAAAGAAAACCTGGCAGCGTGGGCTGAAACGGAATCATGGGCCGCAGATATACTTGATGATGTTAAAGGCTGTGAAGAAGTTTTGGGAATTGAATTGGGTCCAGTTAAGGATCGACATCTTTTACATAAAAATTTAACAGCGAGTATTAAACTCAAACAAAGCATGGGTCTTGATATGGAAGACGACGTACTTGAAGCGGCTATTTTACGAAAGAGTTTAGGATAATTAATCTCAGATTATGACAAATCACGCATCCAGTCAGTTGGTTTCGCCGGCTACTTTTCTTATTTCTTCTCGGGCAGCTGAACTGAAAGCAGAGGGACACCCGGTTTTGAGTTTGAGTATTGGAGAACCTGATTTCCCAACGCCTGCTCACATTAAAGAAGCGGCCAAAGCCGCGATTGATGGAGACGTGAGTCATTACACGCCAACGGGTGGTTTGCCTGTTTTAAAGCAGGCGGTGATTGATAAATACAAACGTGAATACAATATAGAATATGCAATGAATGAAGTGGTTTGTGGTGCTGGAGGTAAACAAATGCTTTTTAACTTTTTTGAAGTCGTGCTTGAACCCGGTGATGAAGTGGCGCTGACCGATCCAGCGTGGCTCAGTTATGAGCAGCAAATTAAATGGACAGGAGCTATTCCTCTTCGAGTTCCTACGACTCCGGAATCTAATTTCACTATGACTGCAGCGGCTTTGGCTGCGGTGATTACAGCAAATACGAAAGTGGTTTTGATTAATTCTCCAGGGAACCCAACGGGAGGAATTATTCCAAAAGAAGAATTGGAAGGAATCATTGAATTATGTGAAAAACATGATCTAATTATTCTTTCTGACGATGTATATGAGTTTTTCTATTATGATGACGAGCCTGCCAATGTTTTGAAGATGCGAGCTGATTTGAAAGAACGTGTTTTGGTTATTAATTCGGTTTCTAAAACCTATGCGATGACAGGGTGGCGATTGGGCTTCAGTGTTGGTCCTGCTGATATTATTAAAAAGATGCAGCAACGGCAGAGTCTTTCTACGTCTAACCCTTGTTCTATTGCTCAAATGGCGGCCGTAGAGGCCTTGAATGGCCCACAGGACGAGGTTGAGATGATGCGCGTGGCTTTTGCGAGTAGACGTGACCTTGCGGTTAAGAAGTTAGTGGAACATGGACGGATTCCTTTTGTTCGGCCAACAGGAGCTTTTTACCTTTTGATGGATATTCGTCACTTATTGAATGAGGGGGAAACTGATCTTGAATTCTGTAAGCGACTTTTGGAAAAACATTATTTAGCCCTTATCCCTGGTTCAGTATTCGGTGAGGCGACTAGGGGTTGGATTCGCTTGAGCATTGCGAGTAATGAAGCCGTAATTGCTGAAGCATTGGAGCGTTTATTTTCTCTCTAGAGCCTGTCTTGAGAAAAAGTGGAAATCTGCTATAATTAATAGCTTAAAATTCCATATATTGTCATACAAAATGAGGAACTGAAGAAAGCGCTGGTTGATCTAGTGACCTCCAAATACAAAGTACATAAGTACTAGCCCGATGATCATAAAGATTCCTGTAGAAATGGATCGTGATTTGTGACTTTCTGGAATCAAATCTGAAGCAGAAACATAAATGAAAGATCCTGCTGCAATGGCAAGTAGCGTTCCTAGCGTTTCTACCCCTAAATTAGGGAATAAAACTAGAGTTGCGAGTGTTCCTAGTGGAGTGGCTAAAGCAACGGCAAAGGTCCACAATATGGCTTTTTTCTTGTTCATGTGGCTGTGAAGCAGGATTGAGATGGTGAATATACCTTCAGGTAGCTCGTGAACCATAACGGCGATAGCGGTGATGATTCCAATAGATGGGTCTATTTCAAAACCAATGGCAATGGTGATCCCATCTAAAATAGAGTGAACCAAAATTCCTAAACTAGCGACGGGCCCTAGAACGTGATCGTGATCATGGTCCTCTTCATTTTCTCTACAAGCGTGAAAGCCTACTAGAACCTCTATTAGGTAGAAAGCGGCAAAACCAATGACTGTCCAAAGAAGAAAGCTTTCTTCTTGGAGTTCACTAGCTTCAGGTAGGAGGTGAAAAAATGCCGTTCCGAGTAGTACGCCAGCGGCTAGGCTAACTACATAGTAAGAGTGTTTTTTTACCCATTTCTCAGCGTAGAGCACAAGCGCGAGACCAATTAGTGTGGCGCTTCCTGCAATAGCCGAGTAGGCGATTGGTATGAATAGTTCAGACATAGTGTTTGGTTATTTGTTTATAGCTTAGCAAAGGTGTCAAGGTATTTGCATTCTCATTTGCGGATTAGGGCACTTTGCATTATCTTCTGCCAGACTTAATCTAAAAGAATGAAAATAACTAATGTAGCTATTGTAGCCCATGTAGATCATGGAAAAACCACTTTGGTGGATGCTTTGCTAAAAGCAGACAGTGAATTTGACCAACGACGAGGGCTCGAAGAGCGAGCGATGGACAGCAATGACCAAGAAAAAGAACGAGGAATTACGATTTATGCAAAAAATGCAGCGATCAAGTATAAAGGAGAAAAAGTTAATATTGTGGATACTCCAGGACATGCTGATTTTGGTTCAGAAGTAGAACGTGTGCTTCGAACGGTTGATGCCGTTATTCTAGTAGTAGATGCTTATGAAGGGCCAATGCCACAAACTAAGTTTGTACTTCGAAAATCTCTTGAGCTAGGACATAAAGTTTTAGTAGTAGTGAATAAAATTGATAAGCCAATGGCTCGACCAGATGAGGTGATTGACCTTACATTTGATCTTTTTGCTTCATTAGGAGCTTCAGACGAACAATTAGACTTCCCTTATATTTACGCGGTAGCTAAAGACGGGATAGCGGTGCGCAGCCTTGATGACGAATATAAAGACATCACGCCACTTCTTGATTTCATTCTAGAGCATGTTCCTCATGCTGCTGGAGATGAAGAAGCTGACTTCACAATGCAACCGGCGACACTTTCTTACGATAACTTCCTAGGACGTATTGCAACAGGACGTGTGTACACGGGAACGGCTAAGCCAAACCAAAATATAACAATTGTGACTCCTGAGGGCCAAAAACGAACAGGGAAAATCACAAAGATTTTCACCTTTTCAGGAATGGATAGAGTTGAAGCTGAATCAGCGAATGCTGGAGACATTGTTGCGGTTGCGGGACTCGCTGATATTTATGTGGGAGAAACCATTACTGATAATGAAAATGTAGAGCCTTTGCCTGCAATTAAGGTAGACCCACCTGCACTTGCAATTGAGTTCATGGTGAATGATTCTCCGTTGGGAGGACGAGAAGGTAAGTTTGTGACTAGTCGTCATATTCGTGACCGTCTTGAAAAAGAAATGGAAACGAATGTAGGGCTTAAGATTCAATTCCAAGCAGGAAGTGACTCAATCAAAGTGTATGGACGAGGAGAAATGCATATTGCTGTTCTTATTGAAACCATGCGTCGTGAAGGCTTTGAGCTTCAAATCTCTCAACCAGAAGTGGTAATGCAAGAAATTGAAGGAAAAATGAGTGAACCTATTGAGATCGCGGTAGTTAATGTTCCTGACGATTTAGCTGGAGGCGTGATTCAAGCACTTTCAGCTCGAAAGGGTCAAATGACTCAAATGAAGTCAGACAGTGGTAATACTCAATTAGAATTTGAAATTCCAACTCGAGGATTACTCGGTTTCCGATCTCAATTCCTAGTAATGACTAGAGGAGAAGGAACGCTTTACCACTCATTTGATCACTTTGCTCCACACATGGGGGAAATTAAGAAGCGAACGGTTGGTTCTATGATCTCAGGAGATACTGGTAAAACAATGGCTTACTCTCTCTGGAAACTTCAAGAACGTGGTCCTCTCTTTGTTGAAGCGGCTACGGAAGTTTATGAAGGAATGGTGATCGGTGAACACAACCAAGGTACTGACCTTACTGTGAATCCTATTAAGAATAAGCAGCTTACCAATGTACGTTCTTCTGGAGCGGATGAAGCACTTAATCTTACTCCAATTGTTTCTATGACTTTAGAAAAAGCGATTGAATATATTGGTGAAGATGAATACGTTGAAATCACACCAAGTTTGATTCGACTTCGAAAGAAGTTCCTTAAACAATCTGATCGAAAACGAAATAAGTAGAACTTATTTGCAAATTAAAAAAGAAGCTCGGAAATGGGCTTCTTTTTGTTTATATCAATTGAATAGTGAACTTAACTTCACTGCCGGCTAGTAATTTATTTGTCTTTCGGATTTCCGCTTTAACTGGGAGTATGTAGGTTTCTTTTTTTTGAGGGAATATACTGGTTCTCCACTTGCTTTTGCCTAGTTTAACTTCAACTCGTACGCTTTTCCAGCCTCTTCTTTTGTCCACACCTTGAAAGGCCTTAATTTGTTTTGATGTGTTCTCGTCAATTGTGAAAAAATGCCAAGCGGCCTTGCCTTGCCATACCCAGAGTTCTGACTTTAATTCGAAGGTAGGTTCCATGAGTCCATTCTATCACGTGTGATATATTGGGATTAGTAAATTCATATCAATAATTGAGAATTCATGCTGAAAAAATTCTTTAAGAAAGAAAAACAATTTCTTGTTTTAATTGGACTGTTCTTTGTCGCTATTTTGGCCTTTAGAAATCAACCACGTATTGCAATGTGGATTGGCTTTGCTTTGGCTGGATACAGTGCTATTGCCAATGACAGCGTTCAAAGTTTAGGTTCGTTTTTGGCTTCGAATCAAAAAGTTAAGTGGTGGATTTTATGGCTTTTCTTAGGGGGTATTTTGGTTTCTGTTTTCTCGTATGGGTACTTCATGGGTGATGTTTCATTTGGCCGATTGGATAAAATACCTGAAGTGCAAGAATTCCATATTATTCAGCTTTTCGCACCTTTGATTCTTCTTTTTCTGACTCGTTTTAAAATGCCAGTTAGTACTACTTTTCTTTTGTTGGCTGTGTTTTCAGATTCCAAAACGATTACAGGAATGCTTGAAAAAACAGTTATGGGTTACTTTGTCGCATTCTTTTCTGCGGCTTTGATTTGGACGGCTATTGCGACATTGATGAAGAAAAAAATCTTTTTTAAAAAGAACTACAATCGGTCACTGTGGAAAGTTTTACAGTGGGGGGCAACGGCTTATCTCTGGAGTAGTTGGTTGATGCAGGATACAGCGAATGTGGTTGTTTTCTTGCCGCGAGATCTTTTGCCACTGCAGTTCGGAGTGATTGCCGCTTCTTTATTTGTTGGTCTGGGTGTGCTGATTTATTTGAGAGGAGGGAAGATTCAAGAAATCATTACAGAGAAAACAGATGTGCTTGATCCTCGTAGTGCAACTATTATTGATTTTGTATTTGGAACTATTCTGTTTTACTTCAAAGGGATTAGTAACCTGCCAATGAGTACAACTTGGGTCTTTCTTGGGCTCTTGGCCGGACGTGAAAGTGCGTTAACGCTTTTCTCTGGAAAGGAAATTCCTTATGCCAAAACTTTGCGTTTGGTTATGAAGGACCTTTTCCTTGCAGGTGTTGGATTGGGGATCTCTGTCTTGATTGCCAGCATGGTATAATCTTTTCAGTTTTAATTTAACTCAGACAAACATGGCAAAAATTTCAAATTGGGGAAAAGGTTTATTTGGAGGTTTTCTTCTTATAGTTATTTCTTTTGTTCTTACTTATAGTTTTGCCAATCAGGTTGAACACAGTGCAACCATTGCCGATTTGGAGCTTCAAGCGCCTGAGTCAGCAGTCGGTTTTGAAGGAATGGTGAAGATTCAAGGTGAGCCAATTTATTCAAATATTGTAGTAACTCCATTTTCAGACTCAGAGGCTCTTTATTTTACTTATCTTGAGGAAGACTATGCGGTAAGAGAGATAGAAAAAACACGAACGATTACCGAAGAGGGGGTAGAAAGAACAGAAACTTACCTTGCTTATGAAGCGGAGTGGAAAACAGTGGATTCTTACACCAAATGGTCTAGTTTTTCTTTGGGAGAAATTGCTATTGGAACTGATAGTGCAAAAACTAAATTAAATACTACTGATTTTTATCAGGAAACTATTCCTCAAGATTATGAATTAAGTAACCTTTATGGGGATGTTTACTCTCAAGAGAACTTAGTTAATGTAGTACAACAAGTTCGTTACAGCATCATAGGAGTGGCAGCAGAAGGGCAGGAACTTATTGTGGTTGGGTCAGTTTCAGGAAATAAAATTGCCTCTGGTGAAGAGGGAACTTTTTTCATATCAAATATGACTGATGCGGAGCTGCAAGAGTCACAAGCAAGCACTGAACAAATGAACTTTTGGTTGATGGCAGTGGGGGCCTGGTTATTGATGACGGCAGGTTTCACTATGTTCTTTGGTCCAATCACAAGTATTCTTAATATTCTTCCTGGATTGGGTGATTTAGTGAAAGGAGTATTGGCAATTGCCTTTGGAATTATTTCAGCTGTGATTGTTTTTGTAGCTTATGTAGGTTTCAAATATTGGTGGTTGATTCTACTTGTACTTCTTGTCATTGGGGCCCTTGTGCTTCGTAAGGCTGGTAATAAAAAGTAATTACGCTATAGTCCCCTCATGAATAACGATCCACATGAAACTTTTTACGGCCTTGGTATCGCACCTGCTCTCTTGAAGCAGTTGGATGCTATGTCTTTTGTGAAGCCAACTCCTATTCAATATAAAGCTATTCCTATTGGGATTAAGGGAGAAGATATGATCGGAATTGCGCAAACGGGAACAGGGAAGACTTTGGCCTTTTCTATTCCAATGATTCAACGACTTTCTGCATTGAAGTGCCAAGGTTTGGTGATTTGTCCCACTCGTGAATTGGCTTTGCAGGTAGAAGAAACTTTGAGGAAAGTTGGTGGCCCGGTTGGTTTGAAGACGGTTGTTGTCATTGGGGGAACTAATATTAGACCTCAAATACGAGCACTTAAGGCGAAACCAAATGTGATTATTGCAACGCCAGGTCGTTTGATTGATCATATGCAGCAACGTACCTTTCAGTTGAATAACATTGGAGTTTTGGTTCTAGATGAAGCAGATCGAATGTTAGATATGGGTTTTGAACCTCAGATTAAAAAAATTATGGCGGGTCTGCCACAAAAACGTCAGACCATGCTTTTCTCGGCAACTATGCCTGCGAAAATTTCAAAAATTGCTCGTCAATACATGGCGAAACCACTTCGAGTGGAGGTGGCTCCAGCCGGTTCAACAACTGAACAAGTTGAGCAAGAATTGTTTATTGTTCCACGGAATCAAAAAATGGCACTTTTGGCTGAACTGCTTTTGGAATACCGAGGTACAGTTTTGGTTTTCAGTCGAACCAAACATGGAGCTAAAAAAATGACACGAGTTCTAAATAGGATTGGACATCGCACGGCTGAAATTCATTCTAATCGTTCTTTGAATCAAAGGCGTGAAGCGCTTGAAGGCTTTAAATCAGGGAAGTACCGAGTATTGGTGGCTACTGATATTGCTGCTCGAGGAATTGATGTCACAGAGATTGAATTGGTGGTTAATTATGACCTTCCAGACAATTCTGAGGATTACGTTCATCGAGTTGGACGAACGGGACGTGCAAGTCATTCAGGACGTGCTATCTCTTTTGCTTGCCCTGAACAAAGCCGTGACGTGAAGGCAATTGAAAAACTGATTAATATAACTTTGCCAGTCCGGCCTCTTCCTAAATTGCCTGATTTGCCTGCGCCACCACGAGGCAAACCTCAAGGAGGTGGAGGACGAGGACGAAGCTCAAGTAATAGAAGAGGGAAGCGTTAAAGCTATAGAGCTTGTAATATCGCACGGCTCGCGTCTTGCACGTGTTTAAAGCGATCGGCATGTAATTTTGTACCTCCATACCATCGAGTTACAATAACTAGGCAATTGACCCAGTTGCCTTTTCGTAATTGTCGAAGAATCACCATTCCAGCTCCAGTTTCGCCATCGTCATTTTTGGCTTCAAAAATTTGAGTGTCTTTTTGAACTCGTAGGGCGTAACTATTGTGAGTGGCTTTGGCGAATTTCTTATTTGATTTTAGTTTTGCTAGGGCGGCTTTTAATTCTTTTTGGTTGTGGACTTTTATAGCAGTGACACTGTAGCGTGATCCACGATCCGTGATGAGTTTGTGTAGCTGGGTCCATTCTTCTTTGGGTTCGTTTTCGTCCGAGAAGGCCATGCCAATTTGTTTTTCTTTCATGTTTTGATTGTAGCAAATGAGAGGCTTGAGTAAAAAACTTATTCAATTTGTCAAAAGTTCTAATTGGCTTATCGTACTTCAATAGTTTGATATTATGGCTTGGTCATTTTTTTTGTAAAGGCGGGTGTGGATCTACTTTGGATGAATTAAGTGTCTGTGAGTCAGCAGAAGAGGAAATGATTGTAAAAGACGCAAATGGAAACATACTTAAAGACGGAGATAGTGTGTCTTTGATTAAAGACCTCACGCTTCGTGGTTCATCAACAGTGATCAAAGTGGGGACTAAGGTAAGTAAAATCAGACTTACTGATGATCCTGAAGAAGTGAATTGTAAGATTAATGGAACGGCAATTGTTCTGAGAGTTGAGTTCTTAAAAAAGCTTTAATTCAAACTCACCACCTTTGTGTATTTGACCATTGATTTGGATCTCAATTTTATGAGTTCCTGGATATAGTTTTTTTGTTGTCATTATCTTTAGTGGGTGTTTCTTAGCTACATTTATATGAGTGCCTTTTTTTATTGAAGTTTTCTTTATCTTGAAAACCTTAGGTAATAGTCGGCCCCTTTTGCTTTGAAAGTGAATTAGGTAATCGATCATTAGTTTTTCATCCGCATTGGCTTCAAGTTCAAATGAAAATTCAAGAGCGTCTCCTACAGTTACGAATTGAGTATGAATTGTGAAATTCTTAAATTCAATTTTTGGATTAGGCTGATAGCCAAGCAAGGCCAGTGCCTCCTTGTTTCCAGCTTTGATTGAAGTGCGTAAGGCATGACTTGTTAAATAAGCCATTTCTTTTTCATTTTGCTTCTTACTGGCCTGCCACCGTTTAAGCGTTGCAATAACAAGTTGAGGGTCGGTTTTACTTATGTCATTGAGGTGATTGGCAACGGACCTCACAACAAAGCGAGTCTTATCATAATATAAATTGTCTAATATCTTTTTAAGGCCCTCCTCATTGTCTAAATCTATTTTTTGAGACCAAGGTAGGCGAGGTCTACTTCCTTCGCTAGCGAGTCGTCTTACGTGGTAGTTTTCGTGCTTACTCCATGTGGCCATCTTTTTAAGAGTCTCCTCAGGGAATGCGTTGAAGAAGTACCGAATGGAATCTTCAGCACTAAAACGTTTGGTGGTTTGCTCCAAAGCTTCTAAGGAAATCTTTAAATATTTTTTGCTACAACCATAGGCGGCAATGTAATCACTAAATGGAGTTAGAATAAATTCACCAAAATCGTTATCACTTTTGCTTGGGTCACTTTCTGGTGGCAGTGATTTTAAAATTATTTTTAATGCGCTTTCGTAGTCATTTGGAAGGAACTCTTTAAGGCAAATTCTAATCCATTCAATACGTGCTTTCAGTTCAAGCTTAGGGAACTCTGCAAGAACTTGAGTAATAAATTTGTTCAACTCAAATTCAGGATAAACATCCTTAATCAAGCCAGCTAAATATTTAAGCCTTTTGGGGCTAAATAACTTGTCTTTGAGTGAGAGCTTTTCTTGATTAGGCTTCATTAAAACGAGCGTTGTTTTCTTTCATCCATTTTTGCTTATCTTCGTCTGTTTTACTAGAGTCACTCATTACGTCAGCATGGTCTTTCATGTAGTGAGGCATGAGTGCTTTCATCCAGGTTTCAAAGGTTTCACCTTGAGCTGTGGCTTCACAGAGATCGCAAGTAAGAGTTTTCATATTTAAATGTTTACTAATTTTTCAAGTACTTTCATGTTTGAAGTATAGCAAAATTCAGTATTTTATTCTGGAGAAAGTTTAAAACTTTTCGATGTAGAGCAGAGTCTCATTATTGGCATCGGGGTCTTCTTTACGACCCATTTTAATATCATTTAATTCTGCAATCACCACCTCAGTGGTTAGGCAAACCGTGCCTGCAAGCAGGTGGCCCATTTTAACGCCATCTTTCTGACTGGTAACTGTGGTGTGAATATGCACAAAGGCATCGCCATTTTCGTCTCTTGCAATGGTTCCGCTTCCGTTGAAAACCATCACTTCATTGAGTTCGAAACGATTGTTTGTGAGTTCAGTTTCATTGTCGAGTTTATCGACGGTAAGCAATCGGCACTGTTTCAGACACCCCTGGATAACAGGTATATAACCACAGTTGATGTCATGCTTCTTTATGATCTTATTAAGAGCACTAAAGAGATCTTCTCCTGGCTTTATTTTTGCTACTACTGTTTTTCCTGTCGAAGCAGCTTCAGATATAAACATATGTATTTTTCGATGGCGTAAAGGTGTGAACTCTACAATAAATCTTAAATATTGTCAAATCTGACTATAAAATACTTAGTAGAGTGTAGTTATGCCCTTTTCTCTCTTTTTTCTGCTCTTTTTTCTTTCGCCGTTTTTGTTGGAGCCTTTTTGACGGCCTTCTTCTGGCTAGTTCCTTTTCCCATAATTTGGATTTTAATTATTGTTTATATAAAAACATTCTACTTAGATGCCATGGCCTTTGTCAAAAATGTTGCCAGGGGTTTTACAGCTTTAAAGTGGGTCAAGATAGTTTTATCTAGGTCTTTTGAAATTAAGATTTTAGGGTCTGTTAGTTTAGCTATAACGTAAAATTGCTTATTAGCGATTAGTGGCTCTTCATTAATGATTTGCTTGTATTCTTTTGCTAAAACTTTGCTTTTTTCTCCTTGTATTTCTCCCCAGTATTTTTTGAATTGTTTTTCGTTAATTATTTTTTTAAACTCACTTAGATTTTCAGCCATGTAATCACGTATTTTATCTCTAGTACTTGGGTCTGGGTGAAATGTTCCACTTGCAAGCATAAGTCCATCCACTCCTAATTGTACAAATATCCCAGGATGCAGCATTTTTTTACGTCCATATCTTGAAATCGATGCGGACATGTTTGTTTTGTATGGAGTCTTGTCTTTCCTAAACCGAACGTCACGATAAATTCGAAATATTGATTCCTTTGGAGTGATCATGATGCTGTCATCAACGCTGCGGCTTTTTAGCAGTAGTATCTCAATGAATTTCTCGAAAGGTTTTTTTACGTGGTCTATATAATCTTGCTTGTGCTCATTGAACCAGACTCTATTGTTGTTTTTATTTAGACTGCTTAGAAACTGATGATAGTCTTTTGTGAAGAAGGGCATGGTGCTTGGTCATATTCGTTTATTTGAAATGATACCATATCGACAAATAGTCCCATACGCTGTTTCTTATTCGAACTGTGAATTGTATATCCCTTATTTGGGATGTTTTGATAGTCTGTTCTAGACAAGTTAACCTTGAATTTATGATTGATCAAAATCTTAGTAGACTGGAAGCTCTCATTCAGGGGCTGACTGTTGCTGTACTTGTAGAAAATGGGAAACGTGAAGTGATTTATGTTAATTCAGCATTTGAAGAGATGTTCTCTGTGAAAAGTGAGCAAATTATTGGAGCAGTCACTGGTGGCTTTTGATAATCCTGAGATTGTTGATAAAGAAATAACTAAAATACTTGAGGAGCGAAAAGTCAATAAAAATGTTTTGGTTAAAATGAAAGAGGGAAGGGTCTTATTACGTGATTATATTCCATTTGATTTATAAAGACATTACAGAAGATGCAAAACTGAAAGCGAATTTAGCAGCAAAAATGGAACAACTTGAAAAGATGAACAAACATATGATGGATCGGGAATTGAAAATGGTTGAGTTGAAGGAAGAGAATGAGGCTCTCCGCAAAAGACTAAATGAGTAATACGCCTTCTTGGGCTAATTGAGCTGCCAGATTGTGAAATTCAAATAGCTAGCAAATGTTACCCAGCCTAAGTAGGGCAGTAGTAAATAACTTGCTCGCTTGTCTATTCTCCAAAAGAGAACAATAGTAGTTATTATCAAGCTAAGAAGGATGAGAATTTCTGCAAATGCAAATCCTGGATTTTTTAATCCAAAAAACAGAATTGTCCAAAGTGCGTTGAATACTAAGTGAATACCATAGACTTGTAAGGCAAGTTTCTTTTTGATCTTGTCTTTGTTTCTCCAAATGAGATAGGCGGATATTCCAATGAGCGTATATAGGGTGGTCCAAACTGGTCCAAAGACCCATGATGGGGGATTCCAGCTTGGTGTATTCAATGTCAGATACCAAGTGTCTACGGAGGAGAAAGTGAATATAGCTCCAATAAATCCAGCTGCTTGTGCGATTAGAATGGAAATTATGATTGGAAAGATTTTCTTCATGTAAGAATTATATCATTTCTAGTCAAATTTTTCTTGTTTGAATAATTCAGAAATAATTGGATGTATTTACTATTGGAAATGACGCTGTCTGGGGAAAATCACATGATTTTCGTTTGAGTGCCACTGATCATACTTCACCATGCTTTGCTCAAATAATGGTGATTTTATAAATGTCTGAAGCCAGCGTCGAACATGAATATATCTACTAGATTCAAACCAAATAAGATCAATAGAGGCAAATTGACGAATGAATGGGAAAATAGCTACATCTACGAATCTGATCTCTTCACCTGCTAAGAAGGTGCTTGTTGATAAAACTTTTTCAAGCTTCTGTATGAAGACTTCCGCTTTTTCTCGATAATACAATTGTGGATTTTCTGGATGACGATCAAAATACTTATATCGATCTAGAGCTTTCTTGAAGCTTGCATCATTTTCACTTACAAGTTCTAAGCCCGTCTCATCCAGCCATGCATCAGGATCGTTTTGAGCAAGTGCCCACTGCATAATTTCCAAGCTTTCTTCAAAAACAGTGCCATCATTTAGAACAAGAACCGGTACGGTTCCCTTCGGAGAAACTGAAAGCAAGGATGGAGGTTTTTCTCTAAGTAGTACTTCACGTAATAAGACACGCTGGCCACTTTTTAGAATTGCAAATCGAGCCCTCATGGCATAGGGGCATCTTCGAAAAGAGTAAAGAACAGGGAGTGATTGATTCATGTGAGAAGTATAGCAAAAAAGATGGCTTCCCATACTAGACGAAGTTCAAACTAGTGTTTCTCTAGAGTTTGTGTAGTGAGATTATTTCCTTTTTTGACTTTTTATCACTGAAAAGAAAGCTGCAAACTCAAGGAGAATGACTAAAAGAGTCATTGTCATGGCGACATAACCAAACCAGTTTGGTCCTGGATTATCCCCATAAGTGGAAAAGAATTGAAAGTATATGTAGTGACAGGAGCTAAGGTAGAATATTAAATAGGCAAAACTTTGAACCCATTTCCAGGAACTGAAGCCCAGCATCCGAATTGCTTTGCTACAAGATGTTGCTGAAAGGATAAGAGCCCAAAAAAGTGCAATGGCTCCCAGTAGATTTGCAAGTGCATAACCGCCACCGCCTACTTCGATAAAACTTGTAATGGGACGGTCGAACGCAAGAACTAAAAAATGCATGAAAGCAGTGATTGTGAACCATATTCCTAGTTCACCTCGCCAGGTCCAGGGGTGCATTAATGGGGGAGTACCCTTCTTAGGCGACTTCAACTTTACGATTGGACCAATACACATGGTAGCGAAAAGCAATAGAAATGATACACGTGCAAAAGATGCCGCAAGAGAGGCGTCTGTGAATTGAAAGGATAGACCAATGAGTATGATTGTTGTTATCCCAACGATTAAGTGTTGTTTTAGCGTGTTGTATCCATCCATTGGCTTTGTATTTAGAGTTAAGTCTTACTTTGTGTGATTATATCATTCTATCATTTGTTCTTGTTGGGCAGTATGAAAAGCACGTGAGTCCTGTCTTTATAAGATTGATACTTCTTGTTATCGCCCCATCTTTTTTCAGCTTTTTTCTCCAGTAAAGGTATTCCACTTAAAAATATTATTAGTGCAGCGATATAGAGTGGGCCAATGAGACCTATCCACTTTTCTAGTCCAACTAATGACGTGAAAGTGAATATATAGACACCAAACCAAAGTAAAATTTCTCCGAAATAGTTTGGGTGTCTTGAGTACTTCCAAAGTCCTGTTTCGATCCATTTACCTTTGTTTTCTGTTTTATTTTTGAATCTGTACTTTTGTAAGTCTGCTATTGTTTCAATGGCAAGTCCTAATAGCCAAATAAGTATCCCAAATATGGCCAACACTCCTATCTCTTGAGCTTGATTCTGAATGAAAAGAATTGAAGGAATTAGGACTGCCCATACTGTAAATCCTTGAATGAGCCAGAAACCCCCAAACTTTAAAAAGCTTTTACGCATTTCATTGAATCGAGTGTCTTTTTTGATTTTATGGATTCTAATCAGAAGATATGAGCCAATGCGAATGGCCCAAATTAATATCATAATAAAGAGCACGACTGAAGCAAGGCTTGTTCCATTCATTATCAATGCGTACAAGGCGAGAATCACAAAAGATAGCGCGTAAGATATATCGGTGAGCTTGTCAGTTTTTAATAGAAAAGCAGGAATAAACATGAGTAAATTTATTCCAATAGAAATTGCCAATGCGTAGATTAGTTCCATCTGATTGAGTTGTTATATGAATAATCTTATCACTATTTATTGAAAAATGGTTTAGCAATTTAAATAATCTTAAATAGAACCCATAAACTTATGAATCCAATTAAGTAAGCTCTGTAAAAATTAGCAATTTTTATTTCTTCTTTGTTTTGAAACAGTTTATTCGAGAAAAGACCTTTGATGTCTTTGTAAAACCAAGGTTTGATATTTATCACCCAGTTCTTCTCTCTATAAACAGTTGATCGGTATTTATAGCGAAAGTATAAGAGTGGTCTTGTGTAAAGTATGATGATGATCAGAACGATTATTTTTCTTAGTTCCATTTTGTTGGGTTTGATAGTTGTTCCAATCTTAATTTATTCCGAGTTGTGTTTTTTAGCCAGTTGAATTAGGATAAAATATCCTAATCTGAAGAAATGGTCAGCGAAGAAATGGTCAGCATAGAAAAAATAATTGCACATGGGGCTCAGCACAATGTAGGTGTTGTGGGTGAACTGCCTGAGGGTAAAACGCCAGCTACTGTAATAAAGTGGCCACATGAGCCTGGTAAAGCATGGAACGAAGTTGGGCTTAGAGGAGTGGAAAGAGATCGAGATATTTTAGAGTATTATAATATTAAAACACCTAAATATAAAGTTCTTCCGGGACAAATAATCTTGGTAAATGGACAAGAAATATCTGTTCCTTATCTCATTGAAATGGAGTGGGTTAAAGGAAGGATATTGAGAGAGAAAGATTTTAGTGATCCTGAAGTTCGAGCTCAAGTGATTGAACTTTTAGAAACTTCCTTTCAAATTCGTAAAGAAGTGAATGCCATTATTGATTTTATTGGAGGAGATGCTGCTACTGAATTTGGCCCCTATTTATGGGGTAATCAATTGCCAGGTCAATTGGGAGCCTACAATCTAATCTTTCGAGAAGGTTCAAATGAACTTGTATTGATAGACACAAACTTACTCACTACAGATCAAGTGCCAAATAATTGGAAAGCTCCACTAACAGAACGATTTGTAAGAAGTTTTATGGATATCCAACATTTATTAATGGCTGAGCTTACTGAGCGTGAGGATCTCATACTCCAGGCAAATCAAACATGTGAAAACTGGGAATCTAGACCCATTGCGGCAACAGCTTGGGAATTGAGTAGAGTCTTAGAGGGGAGACGTAGACGTCTGAGAGCGATAGAATCTAGTAGCTAATCCCTCATTATATAATCAGGGATAGCAAGAAGAATCTTTAAGTGTTTTGTATAGTAATGTAAGGAATTGGCTCCTCCGGCTGGATGCAATTAGAACTGCTTTGACGGTTAATGAAGATTTTTAATACTAGATAATTGGTTCTTGTGTGGTTTCTCACATTGGAGTTGTCTTGCTATAATCTGAACATGAAAACAAAGAGAAACTGGAAACGATTGGCGCAAGTCTTGTTTGTATTGGTGAGCGTTGCACTGTTCTTTCTGCAAATAGATATGGGGACAAGTCCTGAAAGTGGGATCACTCAAGAATACCTTGAGGGAGAAATAACTGGAGTGAGCGAAAGTGAGTCCATTCAATCCCTTGACGTTGTGTTGATGGAGGGGCCTAATGCTGGAGAGACGGTTAGCCTGAGCAATAACTTAAATAGTTACGCTAATGCGATAGAATACCTAGAAGGCGATGAAGTTATGCTTCTTCAAAGTAGTGGATCTTTAGAGCTTGAACAGCTTTTTATTGTCGATTACGTAAGGTATCCGAAGATTTATTTGTTGTTCGCCCTGTTTGTGGGTGTAGTGCTTGTTATCAACGGTAAGAAAGGCATCTATTCTTTGTTGAGTATGGCATTTTCTTTTTTAGTTCTTTTCAAGTTGATCCTACCATTACTCCTCAAGGGAGTAGATCCTGTGCTAGCCGTACTATTTGGATCACTTTTCATTCTTCCAGCTATTTTCTATCTATCGCATGGGGTAAACAGGAAAACTAGCATTGCAATAACTGGAACTCTTATCACACTCGCATTAACGGGATTTTTAGCAACTATTTTTACTGAGCTGATCCAGCTAAATGGGCTGGCAACAGAAGAAGCAGGATTCCTGAAAGTTGGCATTGGCGAAAACATAAACTTTAGAGGCTTACTTCTTGGAGGTATGATCATTAGCGTGCTTGGTGTTTTGGATGACGTAAGTATTACTCAAACTTCTGTAGTTGAGCAGCTTAAAGCAGCCCAAAATAAAATCAGCTTCAAAGAATTATACCGACGCAGTATGGCAGTAGGGCGAGATCATATTGCTTCTGTAGTGAACACCCTTATATTAGTTTATACGGGAGCATCTTTGCCACTTCTTCTCCTTTTTGTCGATTCCTCCGAGACCTTCAATCAGATAATAAATTATGAGTTTATGGCTGAAGAAATTACCCGCACTCTTGTTGGTAGTATTGGTTTAATTTTTGCTGTTCCAATTACGACCTTAATTGCTTGTTTTGTGTTCAATAAAGGTAAAGACCTAAAGCTAGATGAACTGACACATGTCCATTAGACACAGGCTTCACAAACACCTGAAATTCTCACAAGAGAAATGGCAATCCACGCCAGACAGACTGTGTGAATATGCAAAGTTTCGCATTCCAGTTAGGGTGGGCGATTTTGGAGGTGTTCGTAAGCTGAAAATAAGCTTGGCTCCCCATACTAGACGAAGTT
>JBLIGW010000004.1:0-28541 GCA_047635955.1 Oceanicoccus sp. | reverse complement strand
TTTTTACTGTGTCTCAGTCCACGTTCTCGAAGCTCTTTTCTAAGGTCTTCGTCTATCCACAGTTTTAGTAGTGTGTTGGAGATGTCTTCGGGGTCGAGAGGGTCAAAAAAGAGTGCGTTCCCTTCTCCACAAATCTCAGGGATGCAAGAAGTGCTAGAAGCCGCAACGGGTGTTCCACATCGCATTGCCTCAAGTGGTGGAAGTCCAAATCCTTCATAAAGTGACGGGAAAGAATAAATGTGTGCCGCCTGGTAAAGGGCAACCAACTCATCTTCAGGGACTAGTCCTGGGAAGATCACATCATGCTCAAGTCCTAATTCTCGTACAGTTCGTTTCACTTCTGGATAGTGAGGGTCATCTGAGCCAGTAATGACTAATTGTGGATCGAAGGAGGCAGCTTCTCGGAGAAGTGCAAAAGCTTTGATCAAATTCACTACATTCTTATGACTTCGCCAGACTCCAGCATAAAGTATGTAATCTTTTGTGATTCCATATTTTTTAATCATGTCTCTGATCGCCTCTTTGTCTGGACGTGGCTTGAACTGCTCATCCACTCCCTCGTAAATTACTTCGATTTTGGCTGAACCTGCTTGAGTTACCGCAATTAAGTCTTTTTTTGTATGCTGCGAAACAGCAATGATTCGGCTGGCATGTTTAACGGATCGGTGAAGTACCATTTCATAGGCTTTTCGGTGGGTCCATGAGTTCATTTTCTTTCCAGGAAAAAAGGAAAGTGTCAGGTCATGAATAGTCACGACGCTTTTCCCACCATAAAGTATGGGCGTGTTGAAATGTGTAAAATGCATGAGGTCTAGTTTCTTCCCCCGTAATTTGAAGAGATACCGAGTTTGTTCTGCAAAAGAATAGTGTTTGGCTTTGACCAACACCTTTGTAACGCGTTTGTTTGGAGGTTTAAATTCATCATATTCCGGACGATTCATAAAAAGGACGTATTCATTCTTTTTGTCTATCTCCGTGAGGTGCTTAACGAGTTCGTAAACATAGCGTCCTATGCCAGTAAATGTAGTGCTGTACATTCGTGCATCAATTCCAATTCGCATAGCTTGATTTTTGAATAGTGCAGGAATTGTATCATGATTCTTTATAAATCATATTGCACAGCCCCCTCCCATTTGATAATGTGCAGCCACTTCCTTCGGGAAGTACAAATGCGGAGTGGTAGCTCAGTTGGTTAGAGCGCCTGCCTGTCACGCAGGAGGTCGCGGGTTCGAGTCCCGTCCATTCCGCCATTTTTGTGTCTAAATTTAAGATTGAAAGAGCTCACCAATAAATCCGTCGCTCTTCCATCCCTGCCCTTCAGGGCCAATTAAAAGTGCTTCAACAGGCAGTTCAGGCAGAATCTTTACAGCGGCTTCAAACCCTAGTGCAAAGAGTGCGGTTGAGTAGGCATCTGCAATAAGGGCCGCATCTGCTTGTGTATAAACCGCTAACATTTGATCGGCAGGTTTGTTTTCACGAGGGTTAACGAGGTGGTGTTTGTCTCGCCAGTGCCGTCTTAGCGGACTGCTGGCGCAGACCGAGAACTTGTCTACCTCAACAGTTCCAATGGCTTGTTTCTCATTGTTTGGGTGCTCCAGCGCAACTTTCCATGGGCCGTCTTTGTCTTGTCCACGAGCAAAAAGATCACCTCCTGCATTCACCATTACATTGCTGAAGTCAGCGAGCTCATTTACCATGCGGTCTATGGCGTATCCCTTACCTAATCCTCCGAGTTCAATTTCTGCGGAGCATCGTATTTTTCCATCTTTAATTTCAATCTGTCCACATTGCCCAGCTGCTTTTTCTTGAAGGGAGTAGTCAGCGTCGTAGCCCCACCCTTCTAAAACACTTTTAACACTTAGGTCAAAAGCTCCATTGGTTTTTTCGCCGACTCGAACTCCAAAACTAATAAGCGCAAGAAATTCTGAGTTTATCTCTGTCCACTCTCCAAGGTGGGCGTTGAGCGCACTCAACTCATTGTCGTCAATGAATCGTGAATAGGATTCTTCAATACGCGCCGCTTGCGCAAAAGCACGCTCAATGGCGCGTTCTGCTTTGTCTTTGTCATAAGCCACTACTTCAATAGTAATAGGTGTTCCAAGATAAGTTTTTGTCTCTTGGATCTTTTTCATTATGAAGCGGCTTGAGCTTTAATATTAGCGAGTGCATTGTTGAATCCACTTGGGGTGAGTGAGGATCCAGCAACATTTCCAACTTTGAGTTGATCCATGTCCATTCCAATCACTTGAGTAGCAACGCCTCCAATGAATTTATTTTGAAATTGAATACTGGTGTCGTTTGTTGCGAGAGAGCCAACCGTTACAGCAGTAACAAGGTCGTCTTCAAGGGTCAAACTCACACTAATTGATTCTTCTCCTGCAGGGCTTTGGTACGTTCCGGTTGCTGAGTAGCTTCCATCTTCATAGTCAGAGCTTGAAAGCTCTTCAGCAGGTTCTTCTTCAACGACCATTTCTTCAACGCTAGCATCTGATTCAGCTGGCATGGCACTCTCAAGAGGTTCAGAATCAGCAACGGGTGCCTCTTCCACTTCTGGCTTTTCTTCAACTGCTTCAGCAGTGTCTACCATTTCAGGAGTTTCCATTTCAGGTGCTTCCATTTCAGGAGTTTCTTCAGAGGTACTGCATGCACTCATGAGTAATCCTGAGGTCACAAGAAGTGATAAAAATAGCGTGCTCGATTTTTGCATGATGATGGCGTAAAATTATATCATTAGTCTCTCACGCCAAAACATGAAATTCAAGCTCCACCCAATCAAACAGTTCACATTGTTCCTTTCCGTAATGGCAGCACTAGCCATTGCCTTCAATCCTACCGGACAAGTATTGCTGCATTTAGCGGCTACCCTTGGTTTCGGTCTAATCCTTTATTGGTTTTACAGCTACTTCTCAAGCAAACACAAGCTGATTTGGAATACGATTGTTACCTCATTAATCATCTTTCTAGTCTTGGACTATGGCCTCGAGGTGAAAGACGTTATTGCTCCACTAATTGCAACCTTTGTAGCAATAACAGTGAAGTTTTTCTGGGGTTGGAAAGGCTCTCCTGTGATAAACCCTTCAGTGGCAGGGATGTTGATTATGGCTGGAATTGTGGCAGTGCTCCCAAGTATGGATAATGCATTTATCTCTTGGTGGGGTGCGGATTTCCGAGGATGGGTTTCTATGAGTGTGATTGCGGTTTGGATTCTTTTTGGACTTAGAAAATGGAGAAAGGGTCACTTGGTGATTACCTTTCTTGTGGCTCACGCAATCTTGCTTGTTCTCCGTGGAGGATCTCAGGAAAGTATTCAGTTTATATTCACGCATTCAACGGTTTACTTCATGGCAGCAGCAATGCTTATTGATCCAAAAACCTCCCCTATGCAAAACCGCCAGCAGATCGTTTTCGGATTGCTCGCGGCTTTGGTTTATAACAGTTTGCTTCAGGCCAGTGCTCCTTATGCAGAGCTGTTCGCCATTGCGGCAGCAAACATTGGATACATGGCGATGAGGCCAATTAAGAAGAAAAAGAAATCTTAGTTATTAGCTTAACTTCACTATTTTCCCGTTGAGGTAGATCGTTACTTCACGTTGTGTTTGTAGTCGTTGTGGAGCTCCTTCGATAACAACGGTTTCATCAATGTTTCCATGTTCACGTTCTGCGTTTGTTGCTGCTGAAAAAAGCTCTAGTTTTTTGTTGGCAATTTGTTCTGCATGATCTTGAATCATTTCACGAATTTCATTGTATTCGTCATTAGTTTCAATGATCTGATTGATGTGTTCGTCTTTTCGGTCTTTAACTTGCCCTCGAACATCTTTAAGTCCAATCATCAGGTCTTCAAGTTCCATTGGGATATCGCTTTCGATCTCCTTAAGGGTCTTTTTCATAACTTTAATCTCATCCATTTTAACGGTGAGTTGTTCAAGAAGTTGCTTGATAGTTTGTGTGTCCATAATAGGGTGGTTAATTTGACGCCATCTTACGTAGGGGTAGAAAAAGACGCAAGACTTAGCGCTGGCCTAATTAGGATCTTGAATGTTTAAACTTACATGACAACTCCTGGTCCTTTTGCTTGACCGGCGCTTTATGCCTAGGCATCATCATGTTGAACTAAGCTCAACACATGATCTCGAAACAACTCACAAAATTATTGGGACTTAACGAGAAGGACGCTAAGATTTATTTAGACCTTTTGCGTTTTGGATCTTCAGCAGCAAGCAGTACAGCGACAAGAACTCAGATAGATAGAACGACGGTTTATGCGGCTTTGAAGCGTCTCATACGTAAAGGATTGGTGAGTCAAACTAAGAGGGACGGAACAACTTTTTTTGCTTCACTCGACCCCGATGCACTCGAGGTCTCTATTCAGCGAGACATTCAAGAAAAGCAAACTAAGCTTAATGTGCTTAAGGCTTTGTTGCCTGACCTAGAGGCTCTGAAAAACACAGAATCGGTTCGACCTGCGGTTCAAATTTTTGAAGGAGTGGATGGAGTGATCGCACTCTATGAATTGATGTTGAAAGAGAATGATGAACTGTCAGCGTTTCTAACGGTGGCCCACCTCCCAAAAGAGTTGAAGTCATATTTAACAGACACTTATATCAAGCGAAAAATTAAGCGTGGAGTCCATAGCCGAGTTTTAGTTTCCGATTCAAAACGAGCGAAGCGTTATCAAGAGTTGGACCCTAAGGGGAATAGAACAACTAAGATCACTCCTGAGGGGAGTTTACCTTTCGAAACAGAGATTATTATTGGAACTGACGGAGTGGCTATGATTGATCTACAAGATCAGTTTTTTGGAGTTTTCATAAAGAGTCCATCAATAAGGAATACCTTGAATTCTATATTTGAGTTAGTGTGGGGCTTGATCGATTAGTTTTTATTTTTCAAACACTTCTAAATGAGCATTTCAACGCGCACCGGGGATGACGGAACAACAGGTCTTTACTCTGGTGAACGTGTGCCCAAATCTCATGTGAGAATTGAATTGGTGGGAACCTTAGACGAGCTTAACGCATTCTTAGGCTCGGTAGACTCTGATGTGTTTGATTTAAGTATCGTACAAAATGAGTTGTTTGATTTAGGCGCTTTGATCGCGAATACAAAGTCCAATCATGATTTTAAAGGCCCACTATCTCGTTTGGATGAAGCCATTCTGGCTTTAGAAACTGAACTGCCCCCTCTCACGCAATTTGTTTTACCAGGAGGGCACAGTGAATCGGCTAAGATTCACATTGCTAGAGCTGTGTGCCGGCGGGCGGAACGTTTGATGAGTCAAATTGAAACATTACCAAATTCTGGCTATCAGTATTTGAATCGACTATCGGACTACCTGTTCTTGGCTGCCCGTAAGGTGAATATTGAGACAAATTCGACTGAGATTCAGTGGGGCTCTGTGCTATGATTGTAAATCCTAATACTAACCCATACGCCTTATGCGAGTACACAAACACGTGGTCAATCTCACACCTCCTGAAGAGGTGCAATTCAACGAATATCTCGAGCAGAAACTCGGGAGGATTCAGACTTTTGTTGATCGGCATTTCCCAGATAAGGACACGGTTGTTTTTCAATCAAATATGAAACGACACGAAAAGCACACCGCTTTTGAGATGAAAGTGAAGTTAACAATGCCTGGTTTTGAACCTTTTGTGACTGATGCGGTGAAGCATAGTGTGACAGAACCAATGGACATTGTATTTGACCGATTAGATCAAATGATTCATAAGGAGTTCGACAAACGACGAACTAAACGATGATATATCTTGATTACGCTGCCAGTACACCCTTGGACCCTCGAGTACTTGAGGCAATGCTGCCGTATCTAAAAGAACAACAAGGAAACCCCTCTTCCATTCATCAATTTGGACAAGGCACTCGCCGAGCAATCGACGAAGCTAGAAACATTGTGATCGAATGGCTGGGGGCATTTTCTACTCATGAAATTGTGTTTACAGGCAGTGGAACGGAATCTTGTAATATGGCGATTTTCGGTGCTGCTTTTGCTAGGCAAGAGCAGGGTAAACACTTAGTGGTTTCTGCCATGGAGCATCCTGCCGTTTTAGAATCAGCTCGTTATTTGCGAGACAACTTTGGTTTTGAATTAACAGAAGTGAAGCCAGATTCAGAAGGAATGATGCAAGTGTCAGAAGTGGAATCTGTACTAAGAGAAGATACCATTCTGGTCAGCGTTATGATGGTTAATAATGAGGTGGGCAGTATTCAACCAGTGAAGGAAATTGCTGCAATTTGCAGAGGAAAAGGTATTCTTTTTCATACGGACGCCTGTCAGGCTCCTGGAAATGTGCCAGTGAACGTTGAAGATCTTCAAGTGGACTTACTCAGTATTAATGGATCTAAGATTTATGGGCCGAAAGGCG
The DNA here is from genome assembly GCA_047635955.1 of Oceanicoccus sp. Lineage (GTDB taxonomy): Bacteria > Patescibacteriota > Gracilibacteria > UBA1369 > 2-02-FULL-48-14 > WFTC01. The sequence goes on along the minus strand of JBLIGW010000004.1, from coordinate 22,161 downwards.
TTGGACTGCTTTACATCCGTGAAGGAGTGAAAATCACGCCACTCATTCATGGCGGTGGACAAGAATTCCGTATGCGTGGAGGAACGGAAAATACGGCAAACATAGTTGGTTTTGCCAAAGCACTTCAACTTTTGGAAGAATCAACTCCCCTGCTGAGAGATCAGCTTTTGGATGAACTTTTAAAAATTGATGGTGTGAGCTTAAACGCCTCTATTGAAAATCGAGTTTCGACAAATATTAATTTGCATGTGACTGGTATCTCTGGTGAATCTTTGGTTATGCGTTTAGATATGGAAGGCCTCGCCACGTCCAGTGGCTCGGCGTGTTCAGCAGGAAAAACAGAAGCCTCTCATGTGCTTTTAGCAATGGGGCAATCAGAACAAAAGGCCCTTGAGTCTCTCCGTCTAAGCTTAGGTCGCTTTACGACTGAGGAGGAAGTTAAAGAGTCTGTAGAAACTTTAAAGACAGTAATCAAAGACCTGCACGCAACTCGATAAAAGTGTAATTAATTGAGCATAGATAAGGCAATAGCTAATCTGTATTTATAGGACATGAGGGTCAAACATTTCTAGACCCACTGTTGAGTGGATGGGAAAAGGGGTTCCAGTCATGGTAGGCGCAGACTCACCTGTCGTTATTGGAATAGGTGCTTTCGCAGAACAAGTCTCTGAAGCTGTAAAAGTTCAAGAGCCCATTTTAGCTGAGGGATTACTTCAATAAGGGAAGAGTTCTATGGAAAGCTAGTTGCCATTTTAAGGTTTCAGTGCTATATTTAGAACCAAAAACTACTCAAAATGAACATTGGATTTATCATCGGAATTTTAGTCCTTGGAGGAATCACTTTTGCAGTGGCTCGATTTATGCCGGCTCCAAAAACAGGAGCTTTCACAAATCGTAACGATCAAAAAGATATTGAACAGGCTAAGGAAGAGGCTGAAGTCATTCGAACAGAATCAAAAAAACAATTGGCAGACCTAAAGATCTCAAATAAAGAAGATGAAGTGTCGATGCTTGAATCTATCAAGAATTTGGAGGCTTTGTTGCAGCAAAAAGAATCATTGATGACCCGTAGAGAACAAAGAAACAAAGAGGTTGAAGCTAGTGTAGAGCTGATGGTTAAAGACGTGGAAAGTGTTAAGGCTAAAACGGAAACGTCACGAATTGACGCGATCAATGAGCTTTCAACCGTAGCTAATTTGAGCAAAGAAAAAGCACTAGAAGGCGCTAAAAAAGATTTGGAAGAAGTGATTTTAGAAGGAAAGGAGAAGCGAGTGGTTGCAGAACTTGAAGAGTTTGAAGAGGACGTTCGTCGTCACGCAACGGCAGTGCTTCAGGTGGTTATACAACGTTTGGAAGTGCAAAGCTCAGTAGATAAAAACAGTACCACTATTAAGATTAAAGACGATAAGTTCAAAGGTCTTCTTATTGGAAGAAACGGAGAAAACATTATTTATCTTGAAAGCCTACTTCCTATCTCAGTAATTTTCAATCATGGGGATGTGAAAAATATTCATATTGGTGGAGTTAATCTCTTCCGTAGAAATATTGCTAAACGGGCAATTCTTAAACTTGAGGCTGAATCTAAAAAGAAAAAAACAATCACTCACAAAATGATTGATGAAGCCGTGGCAGAGGCGGAGAGGTTAATAATGAAGCAGTGTGATGAGAAAGGGAGATGGGCTATTAAAAAGCTGGGTCTTGACCCTGAAGCACTTGATCCAGAGTTGAAAAACTACGTGGGACGGCTTTATTTCCGAACCAGTTATGGTCAAAACATTATTCACCATTCACTTGAAATGGCTTATGCCGCTCGCTTGATTGCTGAGCTGATTGGATCGGATGCAGATATAGCGATGCAGGCCACCTTCTTTCATGATATTGGTAAAGCGATTGATCATGATATTGGGGGGGCACATGACGATATTTCTAAAGAACTACTTGAGAAATATGGTTACTCACCTGAGATTGTTCATGCGGCTTATTGTCATCACGACAAGGTACCATGCCTTAAGCCTGCAGATTTCATATGTAAGGCAGCTGATGCTATTTCAGGAGGACGTCCTGGTGCTCGAATGGAATCAGTGACCAACTACTTTGAACGAATGAAGGAGCTTGAAAAATGTGCCAAGCACTTTAAGGGAGTACGGAAAGTCCTTACTATGTCCGCAGGACGAGAGGTTCGTGTGATGGTAGATCATGGGAGCGTAAAAGATGAAGACATGAGTGGATTGGCAGACAAGATCTCAGAAAAGATCGCGGAAGAAGTTTCCTTCCCCGGAATCATTAAGGTAAACTTGGTAAGATTAACTAAAGCCTCAGACTATGCTCGGGAGAAACAAAGACGATAAAAAGAAGCAATCAAGCTTAGACAAGATCATGATGGGTGCCATTATTGGTACGGCTGTCGGATCTGCTATTGGAGCAAGTATGGCACCAAAGAAAGGTAAAGAAACCCGGAAAGAATTGGCAGAAAAAAGCCAGGAGTTAGCTAAGGAGGCAAAGGAAGTTGCTCAGCTCACCCGTGAGACAGCAACTGGATTTTTCAATCTCGCAAAGCGTTTGGTTTTAGGTAAAAAGAAGAAGGTCCGTCCAGCACCAAAAGCAAAGAAAAAAAAGAATCGTTTCACTCCTCATGAAGATATGAAAGCCATTCCTCATGAAGGTGATTTAATTACAGAAGACACAGTAGAGTGAGTTTTCCTTGCCAAGTTAGGTGTTTAATGGTCTATTTGAGATATGAAAAAGAGAATTATAGCGTGGGTAGCGGTGGCTAGTGGGATAACAATCTCATTGGGACTCACTGCAGGAGCCTACCAAGTCAGTAAACAACCTTTAGATAATTTTTTATCTAATATCACAGTGATGGGAGAATCTACTGGCGCCAATTCAGTAGAGGTACTTCTTGTGGAATCTACGGCTCGGCTGGAATCTTTCATGACTACTCCAGTAGAATGGACGGCTGATTCAGGAACTCTGCTCGCCTCCCCTATGGACTTAGGTTTACAGGTTCAGCTGGAAACCCTAGAAGGTGAAATTGAAAATCTAGAGTCATCAGGGTTTGCAAAGCTTTTGCTGTATGTGGCAAATAGAGATCTCAAGCTTATGGCTTATGTGGACGACGCACGTTTACAAATGGCATTTGAGGAAAGCGGTTTAGAGCAAGGAATGAAAAACGCGAGTTACTATTATGAAGGTGGGGTTCAGATTGATGCCGCACAAACGGGTTACGGCATTGAATATGAAACACTGCACGAACAATTATTGGAAATGTGGAACGAGCAATCTATCGAGTCTACTCAAGCGCTGCCGACGAGAATGAGTGAACCAACAGTGATGACAGAGCTCTTGGAGTCTCATATGGAACAAGTGAAGCAATTGGCTGATTCAGGTCTGACTCTTCAAGAAAATGATGGGACAGAGTGGAACTTATGGTTAGCCGATCATCTAGATTGGATACTTCCTTCTGAAGATGGATTCACTTTGAACGAAACTGCTTTTTATTCTTTCTTACGTGACGAAATTGCAGAGGAGCTTGAAGAAGAAGCTCAAGCCGTAGTGATTACAAAAACTGAGGCTTCGTATGCTTTTGAAGGGAGCGCACGTTATGGTCGTATGATCGATTATGAGGCAAGTTTGGCATTAGTGGAGTCTATGCTCAATTCAGAAGAGAATTCACCTGTAGTGCTTGTTGTGAATGAAGTAGCCCCAGAAGTTACCGTGTCAGAAGATTTAGCATTGCTAGGTGTGACGGACTTACTTGGATATGGGTATTCAAGCTTTTCAGGATCTTCTGCCGCTCGTATCTCAAATGTGAATAAGGGAATGGATATTTTTAGCGGAACCCTTCTTGCTCCGGGTGAAGAATTTTCATTCACTACTTTAATGGGACCCATTGATGCAGCAAATGGTTGGTATCCAGAATTGGTAATCAAGGGTGATGAAACTATTCCAGAATATGGAGGTGGTTTGTGCCAAGTTTCTTCAACTATGTTTCGAGCGGCTTTACTAACGGGAATGCCAATTACAGATAGAAAAAATCATTCTTACGCGGTTTCCTATTACGCCTACCCTGATGGTTATGGTTTGGATGCCACTATTTATGACCCAGCGCCTGATTTTAAATTCATGAATGACACGGAAGCCTATATGCTCATTCAAGGTTATACCGACGAATCGGAGGCCTATTTTGTGTTTTATGGAACGAATGATGATCGAAGGGTGACCATGGAAAAAGGAAATGCTTACAATTACCGAACTATCACTGACCCACAAATTACTTATACGGATGACTTAGAGCCAGGTGTTCGTGTTCTAGAGGAGTACGCTCACACCGGGTTCCAAATTGACTGGTGGCGAACGGTTATTTATGAGGACGGAACGACAAGTGATCGTGAAAACTACCACTCAAATTACGAAGCCCGCCCCGCTAAATACAGCGAAGGGATGCCAGTTGAGGAGGCAGGAGAAGTTGAGGTGGGAGCTTAAAGCAGCCCTTTCAGCCTCGCCTTCACGTCTTCATTGTAAGGGTCGGAATCAAGGACTCGTTTGAGCATCTCAGCGGATTCTTCTGCACGTTCTAAGTTTTCATAGTAGTCAGCAAGAATCAATTTGAGAGTCATGTCTTTTGGCTTGCGTCGCTCCGCTAGTTCAAAGTATTTGAGAGCTTTTTCATGGTCGTCTAACTCGTGATAAACCTGGGCCAAACTTTGAAGGCGGTTCCCTCTTTTGTTGTCCATGGCGATAGCATTCTCATAAGCTTCTGCCGCTTCCACGAGTCGTTGTTGTTGGTAGAGTGCCGCACCTAAGTTACTAAAGTAGACAGGGTCTTTCTTCAGGTTGATCAGCTTGTTGAAGTAAAGTTCTGCATTCGGGAAGTCTGCTTGGTTCATGTAGAGCATTCCAAGTTTTTGGTGAGCTTCCAGGTGACCAGCTTCTTGTTCAAGTACCGCAAGCAATAAAGCTTCAGCTTCAGCCCACTCTTTTCTTCCAAAGTGAGTATCTGCTTTGAGGAAAGTTTTTCGTGCGGTTCCCAAAGCTTGAGGTAGCAGTGTTTCTTCGATAATTGGGGTTTCGGGTTCTGGTTCTTCCAAAATTTCTTCTTCAGCTGCGAGGTGATTTTGAAACTTTAAATCATGAGCCGTAAGCCGCAGGCGTCTTACAAATATAAGAAAAAGAATGATAGCGCTGAGTCCGAAAGTGATCCAATAAAGAATAGTCATGAGACAAAGGATAAGAGTAAGGTTTCGAGAATGAGCTTTTTATTCACATTTCCACGGAGATCTTCTTTGCTTTGCTCAACCCTCTCGAGAAGACTAGCAAAGTCCAGGCTTTGAAGTACAGGGGGAACTTGTCCAGACAGGGCGAAGGTTCGAGTCCGATGTAAAAGTATATCTATAAATTCATCGAGATAGTCATTTTTTTCATAGTCACGAACCAAACCAAAAGCACGTGGAATATTTGGATTTTCCAAGAATTGAGTGATCCCTAGGTGAGCATTTTGATGAGCTTCAAGGTATTCATTGTCCTGTTGCAGGCGCTTGAGCTTTCCTGGTCGCCCCATGGCATACATAACAAGTTGATCAGGGTTCGAGCTTTCAACAACCGCTTTCAAGTGGTCATCATGCACCGTGTGAAAATGAGTGATCTGACAGCGAGAACGAATCGTTGGTATTACGTCTCCCTCGGTGTGAGCAGTCAGAAAAAAGACTGTGTCGTCAGGAGGTTCTTCCAAAGTTTTAAGTAGTGCATTTAATGCTTCTACTTTCATACGCCCAATATCCTCAATAATCACTACTAGATAAGGACGAGCATGACTTTGAGAGGCACGCACACGTACTTCACGGATCGCTTTGATAGAAAGATTTTCTCCTTCATCCAGTAGTAAAATGGAATCAGGGTCACGCCCTTCAAGAATCTGCTTTCTAAGCACAGGCTGGTCGCTCGCTTTTTGGAGCATTACGGCGAGTTCCAGGGCCACACGAGTTTTTCCCACATGTTTGGGTCCAATAAACAACTGAGCGTGTGCCAGGTGTCCTGCAGTGGCTTCTTCAATGAGCCGTGCGACGGTTTTTTTGTGTCCAATAATCATAGTTGAGTCATCCAGTAAGGTTCCTGTCTAATTAGTTTCTTTCGTGATTCTTTCGGGTTCTTCATGCAGAGTTTAACCAAATGTTCCATTCGTACTCCATTTTGAGATCCTTTGGCCAAAACCACATCTTGTTTGTCTAAAATACCACGGAGGAACTCCCCCGCTTCTTTTGAAGTTCGGAATAGGTGAATCATCGAGGCAGACATTCCTCCTCGTTGAGCGCCTTCTGCAATTTGCTTGGCTTGTTTCCCAACGGCAATGAGCATGTGAGCCTTTTCAGAGGCTTGTTTCCCTAGCTTCATGTGCGCACTGTCAGTCAATTGACCGAGTTCATTCATCGTTCCTAGGGCAGCAATTCGTCGTCCTGGAAACTCAGATAGAATCTGTAATGCGGCGGTCATGGTAGAGGGTGACGCATTGTAAGAGCTATCTATAATGAGTGAGTCATTGAGCCCTTCAATCTTATTCATTCGTCCTGGAGGAAGTTGAAACTCTTCTAGTGCTTTTTCAATCACAGCCCATGGCATCCCTTGAATGAATCCAACCGCAATAGCCGCTAAGGCAATGGTGACATGACAGTCACCTAAAACATGTGGAAGGTGAACGGGCATTACTTTCTTATCGTAATTAAGGTCAAAATGTAGACCTCGTTCATCAGTGCGAATATTACTTGCACGAACATCAGCTTCTGGAGCCATACCAATACTTACCGTATGAGCAGGTAACTTCCCTTCTAATTGTTTTACAAAATTATCGTCAATATTGAGAACCACCCAGTCATTCTTTTTCACGGCAACCACTGCTTTCGCCTTTTCTTCAAAAATAGCCTGTCTGTTTGGGAATTGAGTCTCTCCAATATGAGCATCCATCACATTCAAGTAGACCATGATGTTTGGAGTGAAAACTTTGAGAATTTCATCCATGTCACCTGGTGAGTCCACGCCCATTTCCATCACGAGTGTGTCATAAGCCTCTGGAGCTTTTAGGCTTTGCCAGAGACTACTGGCAACTACACGAATCCATTGATTCGCAGAAGAATAGCCTGTTTTTTGGTCTAAAATGGTCAAAACCGCTCCAAATTCAGAGTTGTAGTTCTTCTGACTACGTTTAACCTTTTGTCTACGTTCAAGAACGTCCGCAATAGCCTCTTTGGCCCCTGTTTTTCCAACACTACCTGTTACTCCCACAATAGTAGGCTTGATGGCAGTGAGGCGCCGCTGCGCAAGGAAGCGCAGAAGAATGATTACGTAATTTCGGATAAGAGCTTTCATAAGGCCATTATATAGTAAATAAAGGTAACAGATGATGCCTTTTTTTGTAAGAAAAAGAGTTTACAAAAAAGACCTCACCTTGCGGTGGGGTCTTTTTAAAAGTGTTCAATTATCGAACTGAATCCACGATAGTCTTAAAGACTTCTGGTTGGTGGATAGCAAGTTCTGAAAGAATCTTACGATCTAAAGCAATTCCCTTTTCAGCCATCTTGTTAATAAAGGTAGAGTAGTTCATATCTTGTTCACGTACAGCTGCATTGATTCGGGCAATCCAAAGTCGTCGGAAATCTCGTTTTCTTGTGCGTCGATGCCGGTAAGCATGCATGCCCGCTTTTGCGACAGCATTCTTTGCTTGTCGGTAAAGTCGATTACGAGACCCACGATAACCTTTGGCGGCTTTGAGCACTTTGTTGTGTCGACGACGTTGAGTCGTACCTCTTTTGACACGTACCATAGTTTTGGGGTTTAAGCGGTTCTCAAGGCGGGGCGTTGTGCCCGGAACCAGCTAGAAATAAATAAGTTTAGTTTGGTAGAAGTACTTTGAACTTCTTAGCCTCACCTTTAGTGAGGTTAATTTTCAGTCCACCTTTGGTGAGCTGACGTTTGTTTTTCGGATTCAGGCGGTGGTTGGTAGCAGCTTTCTGCATTTGAACCTTTCCTGAAGCCGTTCGAGAAGCACGTTTTTTTGCTCCACTGTGGGAACGTTGCTTCCCTGGCTTTGCTTTTCCAGGCATTACTTAAGGGGTGAAAGAATCATAAATAGTTGGTGACCTTGTTTTTTTGGCATTTGGTCACATTTAGCCACATCAGTGAGTGCATCTCGTACAACGAGCATTTTCTTCACTGCTAGGTCATAATGTGTAACCTCTCGTCCTCGGAAAATCAAGGCTACTTTGATCGAATTTCCTTGCAAAAGGAATTTTCGAGCTCTGGCTACCTTAACCTCAATGTCATGAGTGTCAGTTCGGAGACTCATACGAATCCCTTTCACTTCGTTCTTCTTTTGCTTCGCACGGTGCTTTTGATCGAGCTTCTTCTGACGGTATAGGAATTTCCCATGATCCATCAGACGACATACTGGAGGTTTCGCGTTAGGCGACACTTCTACCAAATCAACACCAGCTTCTTTTGCGAGTTCTAGAGCTTTTTGAAGCCCCATGATTCCCATCTGATTGTCCCTATCGTCGATTAGACGAATGGTTTTAGACCGGATCTCCCCGTTTTTTCGAAGTTTCTTTGCGATAAGATAATTATTAAGGTTGGCACACCTGTAAAACAGGCTTGGGGATTTTAGGATTATTTGGCTTGGAAGTCAAGCCGACTAGCATAAGGTTATTCTATTTAGAATTACTTAGTTTGCGTATGAGAGGGGTCTTTCGTCGTACATGTGATCGATAAGATAAAAGCAGGAACACCAGACCTATAACAGAAAGGGCAATCAGAAAGGGAGTGTGCAGGTGTAAATCAAAAACATGATCATTCACAAACTGAGTGATGATTAGGGCTATGGTGAGTCCAAAAGTAAACGGCCAAAAGAGTTTGGTCTCTTCAAAATGTGGGAAAGTCTTATTACCCATGGACCGCAATAAAAGCAGCATTAGAAAAACACCAGCAATGGCTCCATAAATCATTGTAAAAAAGCCAACTTCTGAAGAGTAGTCTTTCGCCTTAAGGTACATCAGCAGAAAGGGGTGCCCCACTACATATGAACTCGTAATGGTCAGCATGAAGAAAAAGTAAATTTGTTTTCGCCTAAACACACGTTGAATACGTACGACTCCAGGAATTTTTTCTAAACGGTCAAAAAGGGCGATCAACTCTTCATGATTTTCAATATGAACTTCGATAAGGGTTTGGCCAATGTGATCTTCATTCATGGGAATCCGAACTCCACTTGGCAGTCGCTTCATTGGGTCACTGGTGGTGTCATGGCCACGGCCTATGTAGCGTAAAATTGGGATATTTAGCTGGTAACAGGGTTTGGCTATCTCTTGAATTAGCCCCACTCGGTCATAAACATCAATACGAATACGTATCCTATATTTTTCAGAGCGATGTCCTATGTTGAATCGTTGGGCTAGGTCCATTTTAGAAATTAACTTTCCAATTTTCCTTAATGCGAGAGATGAGAGTGGTATGGTTATGTCGGGAAACATTGTTTTATAAACGTCCTTTGCGAGTAGTGTTCCCCCGCCAATATCTGCGAGTACAGAAGCGAAATCATCCTTCTCATAATCTTTGATTGCAAGGTTGAGCTGGGAGCTTGAGAGTTGATGGATAAGTGCCTGTTGTTCATGATCCAATTCTTGTTGTAAAAGCTCTCGTCCTAATTCAACACGTTGCTCAAAACTTTTATGACTAAAGTGATCACGTAGTTTTTTCTTAGCAAGTGTGGTTCTGACATGGCTGAGCCACCACCGTTCAGGACCTTTGATTTTTTCATCACTCACTAAAACATCAACGTGGTCTCCACTTTGCAGTTGTCCAACTAGTGAGTAAGCTTGACCATTTACAACGGCTCGACAGGTCTTTTTACCAACCGGAAAATCCATACTAAACATGTAGTCTAGACAGGTAGCACCTTCCGGTAGATTAATCACATTTCCTTCCGAGGTGAAAACGTAAATACGATCTTGAAGTATGTCTTCTTCAAGGCTACGAATAAAGTTTCCAGGGTTTCGATATTTTTTCAAAAGGTCAACACTGTTGGAGACAAATTCACTTAGTTCATTTTTGTATAAGAGGTGAGCAGCCGCACCATATTCAGCTTCAAAATGCATTTCTTGAGTACGAATTTGGATTTCAGTTGGGCGTCCTTTTAGCCCAACCACAGCAGTATGCAGGGATTGATATCCATTCACCTTGGGAACGGCAATATAGTCTTTAAATCGTTTAGGTTTGGGTTTGAAGGTCTGATGAATAACGTCGATGGCGCGGTAGCAATCTTCTCGGCTATTAGTTAAAATACGAAGAGCAAAGTAGTCATAAATATCACTAAGTTGTCGGTCATCGCGGATCATCTTTTGATAGATCGAATAGTAATGTTTTGGACGTCCAGTGATTTCAACATCAATTTCCGCTTTCTTGAAATTCTTTTTAAGAACTTGAATAGTGTCTTGAATAAAATGACTCCGTTTTTTCTCGTGATCTTGAATGAAAGCTTCAATTCGTGAGTGTTCTTCAGGTTGGAGTATTTTGAAACAGATGTCTTCTAGTTGTCGTCTGACCTGGTAAATACCAAATAAATTGGCCAGTGGCGCGTAAATCTTCAAAGTTTCACGAGCAATTCGTTGTTGCTTATCAGGTCTGAGGTAACGAAGGGTCTGCATGTTGTGCAGTCGGTCTGCGAGCTTTACAACCACCACGCGAACGTCATTAGCTGTTTCCAAAAACATTTTCCTGAGTGAACGAATTTGACGTTCATCCATGGAGTGTTTGTAGTGAACTTTTGAGAGTTTGGTGAGTGCATCCACTAATTGAGCAACTTTCTTTCCAAACCGCTTTTCAACATCATTCACGGTGTATTTAGTGTCTTCAGGAACGTCATGTAAAAGACCAGTAATGAGAGTGTCTTCATCCACACCAAGTTGGGCGAGAATTTTAGCGGTTTCAACCGGGTGGCAGATATAAGGCTCTCCTGACATACGAAATTGGCCATCATGAGCTTTCCGTGCAAAGTCAAAAGCACGTTGAATACGCTCCATTCGAATCTTCGGGTTTTTGGAGAGAATCTTGGTTAACTCAGCAAAACGTTGTTCTTCAATGGGAATGTTTTCAGACATGCGCAAACTTTACCACAGGAGCAGGCTAGCTCATTGATTGACGTCCTTGCAGGGCTCGAATTAAGGTTGCGTCATCCGTGTATTCAAGGTGTCCCCCAGAGGGAATACCTCGCGCGATGCGTGAAACTTGCAAGACATTGAATGTCGACATTTTTCTTTGTAAGAAAAGTGCAGTGGTGTCTCCTTCAAGGTCTGGATTAAGCGCTAAAATAACTTCAGTAATTTGAGAATCTTCTGCAGTGAGTCTTTCAAAAAGTTGATAAATAGTCAGCTGTTCAGGTCCAATTCCGTCTAATGGTGAAAGCCGTCCTTGCAAAACATGGTAACGGCCTTTGTATTCACGCGTTTTCTCAAGGGCAATCATGTCTAGTGTGGTCTCAACAATACATAAAGTACTTTGATCTCGAGAAGGGTTTTCACAAATACTACAAAGCTCCTGGCTAGTGAGACACTGGCATTCTTGGCACCGCACCACTCCTTCTTTAATCTTTGTAATTGAATCTCCCAAGGCTTGGTTTCGTGGTGTGTTTTGTTTGAGTAGATGAAAGGCCAAACGTTGAGCACTCTTTGGCCCAATACCCGGAAGGCGTCCAAGCTCATCAATAAGCCGCGAAACTGAGTTAGGTAAAAAGTCCATGCAGCTAGTTTAGCGTGGACGGAGGTGGAATGCTAAGGGATTATTACGTTTGCTTGATAGGGTGGAAGCCCAGTTTTATATTTTTACGCCGCCCAGTAACTTGAGTTATTTTTGTAGGGACTCCTGCTTGGTTACGTGCAACAGCAAAGTCGGTGGGACGTTGTCTACCGTCCAGTCTCAAATCAAGCCCACGAACTTTACCATTATCATCACGTTGCAGCTCTTGTGAAGACCAAGTGTGTTCTAGGTCATCACGATAACAGTCTAGAGTGTTATCGTTGGAATCTGTGTAAAACGTACTCGGACCATGTAATAGGTGTTCTCTATGGAAAGTGCCATTCTCTAGCTCCCAATAATCTAAGGGATGGGACTTCCCATTTTCAAGAACAAAAACTTCTTCAACAACGGGGGTGAAATTTGATTCTAAAGTCCATTTGTGAACAATTCGAATGCCATTTGGTAGCAAAGTGAAGGCATTAAGCCCTAATTCCTGATCAGTGGACAGGTCCAATCGCCAATGGCTAAGGCTAGAGAGGTCTGAGTTTACAAAATTAATAGTTTCATCAAGGCGTCGTTCGCCTGTTTGTTGGTCTGTATAGGCTTGGCCCATTGAATGGCTGCTAACATCCCGTATGGATCTGTTTCTAAGTTGAAGCACTTCACATTCTGCACCAGGATTTCTGGTCAAAATAGCGGCAACGGCACGTACTAGCAAAGTACGGGTGCTACTTATTTTCAGGTCAGTAATATTTAAACCAAGACTACGAATTTCTTTTGGACCAAGGCCAGCAAGATCAAAAACTGCGCTACTCTCAATAGGCGTAAGGAAGTCTTGGAAGCTAGGTTCTGATGAAGTCATATTCGCTCTTTAAAAGAGGGAATCAAACACCAAAGCCGACTACTTGTCAAGCAACCTCAAGAATTCAGCACGTGTTTCGGGACGTTTCTTGAAAAGTCCGTGAAGTGAGGAGGTCGTTACGGTGCTGTTTTGTTTTTCCACACCTCGAGACATCATGCATAAATGTTGAGCTTCCAAAACCACTGCTACTCCTTTAGGAGCAATCAAATCCATTATGGCTTGAGCAATTTGAGTAGTGATTCGTTCTTGGTTTTGTAGTCGTCGGCTGAAAATATCTACTAGTCGTGGAATTTTTGACAATCCCACGATTCTATCTCCAGGAATATAAGCAATGTGAGCTCGTCCAAAGAAAGGAATCATGTGGTGTTCACAGAAAGAGTAAAACTCAATATCCTTAACCAAAATCATGTCATTGTAGCCTTCATTTGCAAAAGTCGTGATCATCTTCGCCGGGTCCATTTTGTATCCGCCAAACAGGTGCTCATAAGATTTATTCACGCGTCGTGGAGTGTCTACCAAACCTTCCCGACCCGGGTTAGGGTCGATGCTTTCAATCAGCTGTCGGATTAGCTCTTCTCGGTTCATATTAGACCTTAACTTATGTAAGTTTTCCAAGGTTCAATCTTGAGATCTTCGCTGCCATAACGTTGGAGAGTCTCAACCATCATCTTGGCTACCTGTAAGTTGGTAGTGAGTGGAATATTGTTGTCGATAGTGAGCCTTCGGATGTGGTATCCAAGGGTTTCCTCTTCGTGAGAATAGTTTCGTGGGATGTTGATCACCCAGTCTACTTTGTCTTTTTTGATCAGTTCGTCATATTCAGCTTTCCCCTCCTCTGAACCTTTTTCTACAGCAATAGTTTTGATCCCACTTTTATTGAATAGAGCGGCCGTTCCTGGAGTGGCATAAATCTTGAAGCCCATTTCTGATAATTCTCGAGTTGATTCAAGAAATTCAGCTTTATCTTCTAATTTCCCAATTGAAATCATCACACGTTTTTCTTTAGGAATGATAAATCCTGTAGAAATCATAGCTTTTAGGAAGGCCTCATGAACGTCTTCGCCGAAACAAGCTACCTCCCCGGTCGATGCCATTTCAACACTGAGAACCGGATCAGCTCCCTTGAGTCGTGAGAATGAGAACTGTGAAGCTTTCACTCCAACATGATCCAAATCCACGGTTTGGTAGGCTTTCTTTTCTGCGAGTCCGAGCATGGCTTCAGTCGCAATTTCAATGAAGTTGTAACCCGTTACTTTTGAAGCAAAAGGAAAACTTCGACTGGATCGTAAATTACATTCAATCACTTTGATTTGATTCTTTTTCGCAAGGAATTGAATGTTGAAAGGACCACTGATATTCAGCTCTTTCACGATTTTCTTCGTGATATTTTTAATGCGTCTCACGGTTTCTAGGTAAAGCTTTTGAGCAGGCAATGTGATTGTCGCGTCTCCACTATGCACTCCGGCATGTTCAATATGTTCAGAAATCGCGTAAATAATCAGGTCTCCATTTTGAGCTACCGCATCAATTTCAATTTCTTTGTTTCCAACTTCAAATTTACTAATTACTACAGGAGCATCGCTTGAAATCTTCACCGCTTTTTCTAAGAATCCTCGTAGTTTTTCTTCGTTATGTGCCACCGCCATTGCCGCACCAGAAAGTACGTAAGAAGGCCGAACCAATACTGGATATCCCACTTCTTTAGCAAAGTCGTAAGCTGATTGTGAATCTGCAAAGTCTTTCCATCTAGGTTGATCCACTCCCAATTCATCAAGCATTTGAGAGAATTTATTTCGGTCTTCTGCTCGATCAATACTCTTAGGTTCAGTTCCAAAAATAGGCACTTTGGCTTTGTCTAGTTTCATCACAAGGTTATTTGGAATTTGACCTCCAGTAGACACAACCACTCCGTCAGGATTTTCTAAATCACAAATGTCCAAAACTCGTTCAAGTGACAGCTCATCAAAGTAGAGTTTGTCACAGGTGTCATAGTCAGTAGACACGGTTTCAGGGTTGTAGTTGATCATGATTGTTTCATAACCTTTTTTCTCGAGTGTTTTCACAGCATTCACGCAGCACCAATCAAATTCAACGGAAGACCCAATACAATAAGCTCCACTTCCTAGAACCAGGGCTCGTTTTTTATCTTTCTCAAAAGTCACATCATGACTGTCCCCGTGGTAGGTCATGTAGAGGTAATTGGTTTGGGCTGGATATTCAGCGGCCATCGTATCAATTTGTTTAACCATCGGTAGCACGCCCATTTTCTTTCGAGTTGCACGTATGTCCATTTCTTCTTTGCTTGTAGCAATTCCAATTTGTTTGTCAGAGAACCCATAACGTTTAGCACTTTTCATGAGGTCTGCATCCATCTCTTCTTTCCCGAGTCGCTTACTCATTTCAACAATGTTTTTGAGTTTCCCAAGGAACCAAGGATCAATTCCTGATAATTCTTGAATCTTCTCAATACTCCAACCTTGGTGCAATGCTTCTGCAACAGCAAAGATTCGTTTTGGTGTCGGCTCAGCAATCGCCTTTTTAAGGTTATCTGTATCAAGGCCAAGTCTTTCATTCTCAGTGAGTCCAATCATTCCAATTTGAAGCATTCGTAGTCCCTTTTGAACCACTTCCTCAAAACTTCGTCCAAGAGACATAATCTCTCCAACGGATTTCATTTCACTCGTAATTTTGTGAGAAACTTTTCGGAACTTGTCGAGGTCCCAACGTGGCATCTTCAAAGCTAGATAATCTAGTGAAGGTTCAAAACATGCAGTAGTCACGCCAGTTACTGCATTTCGCAATTCAGGAAGTGAGTAACCGAGTGCCAATTTAGCAGCGACATGTGCCAAAGGATAACCTGTAGCTTTACTCGCTAAGGCAGAACTACGAGAAAGTCGTGCATTCACTTCAATCACACGATATTCCTCTGAAACGGGGTCCAAGGCATATTGGATATTACATTCACCAACAATCCCAAGATGACGAATCACCTTGAGCGCAATTTTTCTTAGATTGTGATATTCCGAATTGGTCAGTGTTTGTGACGGAGCCACCACAATACTTTCTCCTGTATGAATCCCGAGTGGATCGAAATTCTCCATATTACAAACAGTAATACAGTTGTCTTTGTTGTCTCGAACGACTTCATATTCTACTTCTTTCCATCCTTTTAGATTTTCTTCCACCAAAACTTGCGGTGAATAAGCAAAAGAGCTTTTTAGCATTTTCTCCAGTTCTTCTTGATTGTGACAGAATCCGCTTCCTCGCCCTCCAAGAGTGAAGGCCGCACGAACCAATACAGGGTATCCAATTTCTACCGCTGCTACTATCGCTTGTTTGATTGTTGTACATGCAAAACTTCGAGGCACATTAACGTCAATACTTACCATTTCTTTATTAAAAGCTTCTCGGTCTTCTGTTTTTTCAATAGTTTCAACGGGTGTACCTAAAACTTTCACATTGTGCTTTGTGAGTACACCACTATTCTTCAACGCAACTCCACAGTTAAGTGCAGTTTGCCCTCCAAAACTGAGTAGGAGTCCATCTGGTTTTTCTTTTTCAATGATACGTTCTACAAACTCCGGAGTAATCGGAAGGAAGTAAACGGTATCTGCGAGTCCTTTACTTGTTTGGTTGGTAGCAATATTTGGATTAACCAAAATCACCTCAATGTTTTCTTCCTTAAGAGCCTTGATTGCCTGGGATCCAGAATAATCAAACTCCCCTGCTTCGCCAATCTTTAGTGCCCCCGATCCGAGGATCAGAACTTTCTTTGGCAACTTAAGCTTGGACTTTATTTTAGACAAGGATTTAAGGGGAAATTTCTTCAGTGAATTTAAACCTTATGAGCGTTTGACGCAAGAGGTTCTTCAATTATTCCTGTAGGTCAGGGCCTCTCCTACGTCTCCAGCTTCAAGTTTTTTCTCCTTTAAGTCGGCAATAGTTAGAGCTAGTTTTATTGTTTTATGTATGGCTCGTCCTGAAAGACCTAGTCGATCAGTGGCAGTTTCTAAAAGTGTAGTTAGACCTGCATTTAGATTCAGAGCTTTGATCTCTTTGGAGGAAAGTTCATGGTTAAGCTTTCCTTGTCTTTGAATTTGTCTAGCGTGAGCTTTTTTGACTTGGTTCCGTAGGTCAACACTTCGAGGTCCTTTTTTCTCATTTATTTCTTGGAAACTAAGCCTGGGAACTGGAATAAAAATATCTAATCGATCCATTAAAGGTCCTGATAGTTTCTTCTGATATCGAGCAATCTCGTGAGGCATGCATTGGCAAGGGTGCTGAGGGTCTTCATGATACCCACAAGGACAAGGGTTCATTGAGGCAATTAATTGAAACTGACTAGGGAAAACAAGGCTGCGTTGTTGTCGAATTAAAGTGTATTCGCCATCCTCCAATGGTTGTCGCAAGCTTTCAAGAACCTCTCTTTTGAACTCAGGAAGTTCGTCTAGGTAAAGCACTCCTCGATGAGAGAGGCTCAATTCACCGGGCTTTCCACTGGGGCCACCGCCTAATAATTGAGCACGACTAATACTGTGGTGCACCTTTCGAAAGGGCCGGATGTTTTTGAGTGGCAAAGCCGCGACAGAATAAATCTGCATTACTTCTAAGCGTTCTGTGTCTTGAAGTGAAGGTAAAAGAGAAGGGAAAGCACGAGCCAGCAAACTTTTCCCTGTCCCAGGAGGCCCATGCATCAAAACGTGATGACCTCCTGCAGCAGCTAAAAGCAAAGCGCGTTTAGCGTGAGAATGCCCATTGATGTCGTCAAGCGTCCAAGAGTGATGATGTTTGGCTTTGGAGAGTACTATTTCAAGCTTTTCTCCCTTACCTTTTAGGGCCTCTATGGCTTCAGTTAAGCTTTTTACCGGATACAGATTCAAACCTGTAATTAGAGCAGCTTCCTTGTGATTGGCTTGTGGTAAAATTACCGACTTCACATTAGTGTTTTTTGCTTGCATTAGTCCTGGTAGTAGACCTCGAACTGATCGAACACCTCCTTCCAATCCTAACTCGCCTACAACCATTGTGTTTAGTGGGATGGGTGGAATTTGTCCACTTGCCGCTAATAGTCCCAGGGCCATAGCTAGATCAAAATGACTCCCTCGTTTGGGGGTTTCAGCAGGCGCAAGATGAATGACTTTCCTGGTCATGGGAAAGCGATAGCCACTGTGTTGAATGGCAGATCTGAGGCGATCTTTTGATTCACGAATACTGGCACTCGCCATTCCAGTAATGGCAAAGTGAGGCATCCCTTTGGACACCTCTACCTGTACAGAGATAGGGTCAGCGTGAAGTCCCAACAAATTGTAAGAATTAAGAGAGGTAGGCATAAGTTAAGTATCTTTATTTTTTCAAACTCTAAAAGTTATTTCGGATTGAACAGGCTAATTTCCTGTTTATGATTAGTGACAACTCAATAGCTCAAAATATTCAATGGTGGGTCCTGGGGTGACAAACCATAGTTCTAAGGACCAAGGCCCCCACCCTTTACTTTGCATCCAGAGGCTGATGCATTTTTTTAGGCGGCGAATTTTCACGGGGCTCACCGTTTCCAGACCTAAGCCAAAGTGATCACTACGTCGCCCTTTGACCTCAATGAATCGCCACTGGGTTCCATCGTGGCAAATCAGATCCAACTCACCATGTCGACTGTAGACATTTCTCGCCACTAGGTTCAGACCCAGCATTTGCTGCGCGTGTTCAGCAGCCCAATCTTCGCATTGTTTTCCAAAGTTCATATCTATAACCTTGCCAGGCAGATCTGACAAAGTCCTGAAGTCTAGCTGAAAGACAAGTGACGCAAGGTGCTTTGCTTGAAAGATCGTTGCCACTCGGCAATAATGGCAAGCCCAACCCAAACTATGAACACTAAAGTACGAATACCCCCTCACAATCTTGCAGCTGAAAAGTCAGTTGTTGGTTCAATCATGATTGAGAAGAATGCGATTGTGAAGATTTCAGATATGCTTACTCCTGATGATTTCTATTTTGAAACGCACTCAATCATCTACAAAACGATGATGGACTTGTTTGCTAAACGTTCCCCCATTGACCTGTTAACGGTCTCATCTTCTTTGAAAGATCAGGGCGAGTTTGATGCGATTGGAGGTCAAAGTTATTTGGAAGAGTTGTGTAACGAAGTACTTACGGCGTCACATATTTATCAGTATGCGCTGATCGTAAAGCAGAAGTCGACCTTGAGAAAATTAGGAACGGCAGGAGCAAATATTTCAGCACTAGGATTTAAAGAAGACCAACAAGTAGACGAATTAGTAGATAAAGCGGAGCAAGAGTTGTTTAAGGTTTCACAGACCTTCATGAAGAATAGATTCATCCCAATTAAGGATGTATTGGCCAAAACTTACGAGAAAATTTCAGAGCTACATGATCCGGAAACTGCTGAAAAATATAAAGGACTGCAAACTGGGTTTAAGGGGATTGATCACATTCTTACGGGGCTTCAGCCTTCAGATTTGGTTATTCTTGCCGCGAGGCCAGCGATGGGTAAAACTGCTCTGGCTTTGAACATTGCTTTGAATGCCGCCAATAAAGGAAAGAGCGTGGGTCTGATCTCTCTGGAAATGTCCAAAGAACAGTTGGTGGAACGTCTCTTTGTTTCACTACTTGAAGTAGACAGTTGGAAAATGCGAAATGGACAGCTCACTCAAGATGACTTTATGAGAATGGGGACGGTGATGGATCAACTAAATAATTGTAAATTCTTTATTGATGATTCCGCTGGATCTTCAGTGCCAGAGCTTCGGGCTAAGGCTCGTCGTCTTCAAATGGAACACGGTTTGGATCTACTCATGGTGGATTACCTCCAGCTCATGTCTTACGGAAGTGGTGGGAACTCTATCAACAATCGTGTGCAGGAAATTTCTGAGATCTCGCGTTCCCTCAAACAGTTGGCTCGTGAATTGCATATTCCAATTATTGCCTTGTCTCAGCTCTCTCGTGCAGTTGAATCTAGACCTGTTAAGATTCCTCAACTTTCCGATCTTCGTGATTCAGGAGCGATCGAGCAGGATGCGGATGTAGTGCTGATGATGTACCGAGAAGATTATTACGAAGAAGACACGGATCGAGCCGGAATCACGGACATCTTTATTCGAAAACATCGTCATGGTGATGTTGGTAGAGTGGAGCTTATGTTCAAGAAAGAATCTCTTCGATTCTTCGACATCGATAAGCGCAATGAAACGGCGGTTAGTTACGAGTAGTTAACTGAGCGTATCGAAGCCTAGAATTTTTCTAACACCTTCTTGAAAGGAGAGGACGTCTTTTCCACTTGTACTGACTCGTGAGCTTGGATCAATCTCGAACAATGGTGTTAGCTTAACGTGGTGGTCTTGAGGCGCATCTATACGTATTTGATTCCTAAGAATTTGAATATGGATATCAATGCCATGTGTTGAGTCTCGAACAATCTTGTATCGAGAACTAATAACTGCAATTTCTTGAAATGTATTTGTAAGCAGCTTTAATCTTGTACCTCCTTCAAATGTTTCAAGTGAAAATAATTCTAAACCATTTTTATTTCTAACCATAATCTGACCTCCAATCTCTTGTGGGTACAAGTAGGTTTGGGAAGGTATTTCAGATGTATATTTTGGACTTTCCATAGAGCCAATTAGACACTTAAAGTCGACTTTTGTCAACGTCCTCGCCAAAACAGGGTAATATATGTATAATCAGCTCCAATTAACTGAAATATATGGCTTCTGGTGAATATCAAGACCGGCTTCGAAAAATGAATGAATTGCGAGAAATGGGAATCAATCCTTACCCCGCTCGTTTTGAATCCACGCATTCTGTGGGAGAAGCGACAAAGCTGGGTGAAAGTGAAACATTACGAGAAATGGAAGCGATAAAGGAAGACGTTAAAGAACAAGTGACTATTCGTGGACGCATGATGACAGTGCGTGCTCATGGGAAGCTGACTTTCGCAAATATTAAAGATATTACAGGAACGCTTCAGGTTTGTTTCATGCAAGATGTGCTTGGAAAAGACACTTACAAAATTCTTCGAAAATTCGATATGGGAGACTTTGTTGGAGTAACGGGAGAACTTTTCACAACTAAACAAGGACAGCTAACTATCCTTGTTAAGGAGTTCACTTTCCTTGGAAAAACACTGAGACCTCTGCCAGAAAAATGGCATGGTCTTCAAGACAAAGAGACTATTTATAGACAACGATACCTAGACACTTTGATGAACGACGACAGCATGCAACGTTTCATGCTTCGAAATCGGCTCACTCAATCTTTGAGAAATTATTTGAACTCACATAACTTTCTTGAGGTAGAAACACCAATACTTGGGACAAAGGCTTCTGGAGCTACGGCTCGCCCATTCAAAACGCATCACAATGCTTTGGATTTGGATGTTTATCTTCGAATTGCACCGGAGCTTTATCTGAAAGCTTGTGTGGCTGGAGGTTACGAACATGTTTATGAGATTGCACGATGTTTCCGAAACGAAGGCATGGATCCTTCTCATCTACAGGAGTTCACGATGCTTGAATTTTACGGAGCGTACTGGAATTACGAGGACAACATGAACTTCACGGAAGACATGCTCAAAACAGTAATCAAAGAGGTCTTTGGAACGCTTCAAATTGAAATTACAGATAGAGATGGCAAGATAGTGGAAGTTGATTTTGAACCTGATTGGCCTAGATTGGACTTTGGTGAACTCATTGAAAAAGATTGTGGACTCAATATTTATGATCACGTTGAAGACGCCAATGGTCTGCGTGCTGCAATCAAAAAAGCAGGAATTGAGTTCGAGGATATGGACAAGATGGGATACGGAAATCTTTGTGATTACCTCTACAAAAAAGTTAGCCGACCTAAGCTTCTGCAACCTTGTTTTGTGATCAATCACCCAGCAAGTATGAAGCCTCTAGCTCGTCGAAGTGACGCCAATCCACACTTTTGTGAGACCTTCCAACTCTTGGTAAATACCTGGGAGCTGATTAATGCTTACTCTGAGATTGTTGATCCTGTCGATCAACGTGAACGCTTTATTAATCAAGCAGTAGCTCAAGCTGGAGGTGACGCAGATGCTATGGAAATGGACGTGGAATTCCTAACTACAATGGAACACGGAATGCCTCCTATGTCTGGAAATGGAATTGGAATTGATCGATTGATGACTCTATTAACAGGTCAGGATAATCTTAAAGATCTTGTCTACTTCCCTCTTATGCGGCCAACGGAAGAGAACCTAAAAGCTGAAAAGAAACTACGGGAAAAAGCAAAGAAGATTTACAAAAAACAGCAGAAGGCAGCAGCTGCAGAGCCACTTAACATCTGATCCTCTTGCATGACCAATCACTACTACGGCAACAATGGCTACAATGCTTCAAAGCGGATTCAGCCTGAAAAGCCAAAAACTCAATTCAAATGGCCAAAGGTAAAATTGCCTAAGTTTGGTAAATCTAAGAAACCAAAGTGGAAGCAAGTTCTACATTGGGCTTTGGCTGTATTTGTAGCAGGGCTATTTATTGCCTGGCTTT
>JBLIGW010000003.1:0-35696 GCA_047635955.1 Oceanicoccus sp. | reverse complement strand
TAAGGTGGAAGGAGATAAATTGATTGGAAACTGTGGTATTCACTTTAATGCTAAAAGGGAAGATGATTATGCAGGAAACACCTTTCTTGGTTTAGCTATTGGTGAAAGGGGTGAGTGGGGGAAAGGGCATGGAACGGAGGCCATTCAATTGATGCTTCAGTACTTGGAGCAAGAAGGGCATAGTGAAGTTTATCTCACGGTTGATGAGGAGAATCTTGCAGCTCGATCGGTATATAAGAAGTGTGGCTTTGAAATTCTTGTGAAACAACTCAAAGATACAGGAGAGGGTGAGGAGTATATTATGAAATGGACAAAAGCTTAAACATAGCAAAAAGGTTTGCATTCCAGTTAGGGGGGGGTAGGCGGTTTTGGAGGTATCTGTAAGCTGAAAAAGAAGTTGGCTCCCCATACTAGACGAAGTTCGAACTATTTTGCTAGCTCATTGCTGATTCTACTTTTTCGTGGATACCTGTCTGAGAGTCACTTATTGGTGTATCTACGTTTTTTGTTGGCATAAAGATCCTTCGATTTCTTGAGATGCCAAATTTACCATTTTCTCCATATAAGTATTGCCATCGTTCTTGCTCAGCCTCCATTCCAGCTAACTTTAGTGGATCGTTTGAGTCTTGAGCTCGATATGCTTCTAGTTTTTCAAGATTTTGGTTTTCGACCTTCCAAATGACGCGTTTATTTTCTGTATTTGCAATGTGCTGCAATGTTTGGATGAAAGTTTCTTCAATGGGGGATGCTAAGCCCTGACCTTTGTCTCTAACGATAATTTTACTTTTGCATTCAAGTGTCTTTGGATTAAGTTGAAAGATAGATGCGACTCTTGTTCCTACGATTTGGCCTGTTTCATCTCTAGCAAACATGTAAAGGCGTAAGCCATTTTTTAGTGTATCGCTCGGAGAAAAA
Source organism: Oceanicoccus sp. (assembly GCA_047635955.1). GTDB lineage: Bacteria > Patescibacteriota > Gracilibacteria > UBA1369 > 2-02-FULL-48-14 > WFTC01. The sequence continues at coordinate 34,781 of JBLIGW010000003.1, read as the reverse complement.
TCCATTCCTTTAAAGTAGTAGAATCGGGTAGTAACGTTGAGCTTTTCACCTTGCTTGGTTTGAGCTTCAAAAGCTGGTCCTTCGTGCAATTGCTCAGGGTCAACTGAATCCAGCGTAGATTGACTACGATGTAGGCTTTCTTCCCATTCGGTTTGTGTGTTTTCTATTGCCATCTCTTAATCATACCATAAATAAGCCTATTTTTGAAGATAGGGTGATCAAGTTTAACCTGAAGATAATACTGGCTCCCCACTCTGTTTCTTTTCCGAACTACGTGAGGTTTTCAACTCGCTTAAGAGGGGGGATCTCAGATTTTTTTAAATTCATTTTCTTTTAAGCTTGGAAACTAAACGGCAACCCAGCTGGGTTGCCGTACAGAATGTTGTTTGAAAGCTTTGATCTAGGTGATAGGAATCATATCCTTATCATTACATAGTTTCTTATAACTTTGAAAGTGAGCAATTTTGCCTCTCAACCTAACCCTCTGTTTTGGGGAAGTGCACAATGTGCATGAAGTTCATTTTACTTAAAATAAACTCTAACTGCAATTCTTGACCCGTTTGTTTGTATTGCCCCTCTTCTATGGATCATTTCGACATCCTTCATTGTAAGTGCAATGGCATAACCATGTGGGACTTCCTGCTTTTCTAATTGCCCATTTGAAACCTGACTATTGATTCTTTCGTGGAACAACCATTCACCGTCAACTTCTTCAGCTTCATTTGCTTGTACATTTACTGGTATCACTTCTGTAAAACACTGGCTTGTGCCAATGGTGAAATGCATAAACACTCCTTCCTTGTACGAATCTCTATGCCAGTGGTCAAAGGTGTAGGGAGCAGGTTCGTGGTCAGATGCATCAATATATGGGAGAAAGTTCACGTCAAAGTGGTCTAATTCTAAACTTCGGTACTCAGGCTTACTTTGAAAAATTTCATTAAATGCTTCAATGATCCATGTATGTACTGTTGAACAAAACTGTTGAACGCTTACTTTTATTTGCTGGTCTGTCTCCGACCAATCAAATGGCTGATCATTAGCCTCTCTATTATAAAGAGTTAAGCCATCGTTTGTTGCTTTTATCAGTAGCCATTCCTGAAAACCTTCCTCTTCAACTAAGTTGATTAAGTCTGTCTCATCATTAAATTGAGCATTTGATCTTAAAATTTGGTGTCTCATGTAGATATAAAAACATATTAATTTGCACTTGTCAATGCCCGTTAAGTTGTAGAGTTCCAGCCGCTCTGCTTTAACATAATATATATATGTGTGTTTTCATGCTGCCTAGCCTCTATCCTTAGGTGGTGCACTTCAAACGTGAATGGGTCTCCCCATACTGGACGAAGTTCGAACTGTTTGTGAGGAGATGGTAGAATTTGAGTATCAACCTTTTATTCAACTATGAAGCTTTATTTATCTTCTTATAAACTAGGGAACGAAACTGAAACGCTACAACGATGGCTTGCACAGACAAAAAAACGTGTGGGTTATGTTCCGAATGCATTAGATTTTACATTTGCTGATCCAGAGAAAGTTAAATTCCATAGAGACTTGGCTTTTGAAGGTCTTAAGGGCTTAGGATTCACTCCAGAATTACTAGATTTTAAAGAATACTTTGGTAAAAAAGCAGAATTAAAGGAAAAACTAGATCAACTGGATATGCTCTGGGTAAGTGGAGGTAATACTTTTGTGCTTCGGCAGGCTATGTATCTGTCTGGTTTTGACGAACTTATTCAAGATTTAAGTGAAAGAGATGATTTTGTGTATGGAGCTTTTAGTGCTGGAGCTTGTATTCTTTCACCTTCGTTGAAGGGATTGGATATTGTGGATGAACCGAATGATTTTCCATATACAGATTGTGTTGAAACCATATGGGACGGTTTGGGCATAATTGATTATGCCTTCTTGCCACATTATGATTCTGATCATCCTGAATCTGCAGATATTGATAAGGAAATCCAATATTGTGTAGAGAATAATATCCCTTACAAACCTTTGAGGGATGGTGAGGTGATTTTAGTTGAATAGCAAAAAGTTTCGCATTCCAGTTAGGGGTAGGCGGTTTTGGGGGTGTTTTTAACCTGTAAAAAAGTATGGCTCCCCAGGATAGATACGAACCAAAGCTTATATATCACACTTAACTAGCTTTACGACCCCAACATCAGGTTAAGATGCTCACCGAGATTTAACAAACCTTCCCTGTTAATTAGAGGTTGAGAATGTGGTGTTGGAGTTGATACGACACACAATAGTATTGGCTCCCCAAGTTGGACGCAATTATAACTGTTTTAATTAAGCTCCATGCATTTTCCATCTACATCAAGCATGAAAGGTACGCTTGTTATCGATCCATCTCTTCCAATTCTGACTTCATAAGTTGTTGGTCCTGGATCTTCTGACATATTTAATGAGCCAAAGCTTGGGTTGCCTGTGATATAGCCATCATTTCCGTTTACATTGTTGTGAATTTGCAAGACCCCTGCAGTACTTATGTGTCCACCTTTCCAAGGAGGTTGAGCATCAAGAACAGATTGTGCTGCTGTGGTAGAAAAGTTAAATAACCAAATATTTTCTCCCATTTTTGTTGCGAAGACACGTTCTTGAGTTTCAAGATCTTGAATAGAACTTCCTTCGTTTGACATCCACTCTTGAAATTCTGGTTCAACGTCGCTTGCTATTTCAATGATCTGCTCTTTTGTGAAGGCTATAGTTCCCTGTTCGCGTTTTTCTCTGAGTTTACGGAAAAAGGCTGTGATGAACTTAGGGTGTTGTTCAAAGAATTCAGCCCATTTGTAGCCCCAATAGGGTCTTAAAAATCTTGATGCCATTCCACCTTGAACACCGCCCTCAAATACTTGTGAGTCTAATTCATTTGTGTCCCACCCATTTTTGAATGCATCATTAATACATGCGTTTTGATGTTTTTGAAGGCTTTCCACTACTTCACCATGTACTTCATGACTATCAGGGTAGAGGTGGTAGGTTAAGCCATGAGCTAGTCCTTCCATGAATGCAAATGAGGTCATTTCTCCTCCTTGTAAAAAAAGATGTATGAATTCATGGAGCAGAGTTTCCTCTTCAAGAATGTTTACATATAAAGTGTTTGAAGTTGAAGTTTTTAGCTCTTGTTGTTCTGAGTCAGGAATAGAAAGCACTAATTGCTCATTTACAAATTCAAGTTTGTAATTACAGGGTTGAGGGTTGATTCTTGCTTTGAAAGAGTTAGATTCGACTTTTTGCACTTTGACTGTCTTTACGTAAAGTGAGCTCATTAGCTCAGTGCCAAAATGCTCGAGAAGCTTTTCGTAGGCAGAAGTTGCTTTTTCAATCAATTCTTTTCTTTGGTCGGAATTCATTCCAGATTCTGTGCCCATATCAAAAGTGACACCTCCAAGTGTAAAGGAAAGTGGAGCTGCTTGTGGGACTTCAATTTGTTCTGATAAAGGTGCGTCAGTCGGTTGAGGACTGTTGCACGCTATTACTCCAGCTAGTAGTAGTGTTTTAAGATTCATACTTCAACTATAGCATATTCTGGGATTCAATCAAGGGTCTGAGGTTTAGTGGTTTTCTAAGACGTAGTTTGATTTATGAGTAACCTGAAAAAGAAGTTGGCTCCCCCGATTGGATTCGAACCAATGACCCATTGATTAACAGTCAATTGCTCTACCACTGAGCTACAGGGGAACGCGATGCTATACAGAAAAACTGTAAGTGCTTGCGGATTATAGCGAGTCGGACTTTTAAGGTAAAGAGATTTTCTTTAAAAACTCTATACCTTAAATTCAACTTTTAAGTCCTAGACTGGTCTCCTGAAAAACCCAGTGAAGCAGAATTAATGCAGTAACGTTGTCCGGTCGGGGTGGGGCCATCGGGGAAAACGTGACCTAAGTGTCCGTCACATTTAGCGCAGACGACTTCGGTTCGGGTCATTCCGTGGCTTTTGTCATCAATGAGCTTAACGGCTGATTTATCGATGGCATCATAAAAGCTTGGCCATCCACTACCAGATTCAAATTTTGTGTCTGAGTGGAATAGTAAATTCCCACATCCGGCGCAGCTATAATTGCCAACTTCGTCGTGTTTGTAGAATTCTCCACTAAAAGGAGCTTCGGTTCCTTTTTCACGAAGTACTCGGTGTTGTTCTGGGCTTAGTTCTTTCATGTCTTTACTATAGCATAGTTGACAAAACTCGAACTTAGGCGGATAGTCCGTTCTTTTGCCCAAGGAAGATGAATATTGAATTAGATGATTGTGAGGGGGGTATAGTCCTTTCTGAGGTTGAAGCTATTATTGCAAGGTTACAAGCGTTATCTCATGAGGATAGGCTTGCTTTAGACTCAGATGGGGGTGTTAAGCTTGCTATTGCTGATCTTCAGAGCATGATTTCCCAGTCTTTAAATAAAGAAGAAGTCAATTTATTTGGTTATGAGCCACCTATTCCTGTTGACCCTGAATGGCCCATTGAAGTTACTTCTATTGAGGATGCACTATTGTTAGCTCAGGTATGTTTGTTTGACTATAATTCGTGTATTGCAGGCAGTACGTCATTGCTTGTTTGTGTTTTAGCAATTTATATCTTTAAATACCCTAATCATATTACTGGCAAAGAGGGGGCGAGTATGATCACTGAATGTGTTGCTAGGGATGTGACTGTAGCGGCTTATAATGTGTCATTTTTCAGGTTGAAAGATGCAACGGGTAGCACTTTTTTTACGGACAAGAAGCAGTCATTGAATACTGCTGTAATCCCAGCAAGAGTCAAAGCTATGTGTGAATCGAGAAATGTTCGAACTCAGCAGTTAATTTCTTTAATCTTTAAGATGTATTCATCTAGGGATCTGTCTGAAAGGCTAGAATCCTTTTTTGAAAAACTAGCTCAATTCAAAAAAACTGCTTCCATGAGCCAAGCGGATGCTACAAAAATATCTAATGCCTTTCCTTCAGAAATCTTTGAAATGAAGATGCTTGAGAATGAGCAGAGAATGTTTGTCCTAGGTGTGAAAGCTAAAACTATCATCAATGCACTTCGTTAGCCTACCATGACTTTCCAAATTTCACGGCTCACAAGTTGGTTCTTTCGTTCGTAGAACATGGATGGTCGTTCGTGATCTGAAATTGGAATAATCTTAGTGTATCGTGCCAAGATTTCAGGCAAGTTGGGAAGGAAGTGTCGTAGGTTCTGGTCCTTATGGTAAGGAGCTGTGAATACAACAATAGTTGGAGACTGGACAATTCGTTTTAGATTGTCGAAAAAGGCTTCATAAAGGTCTTCAATTTCTCTTTGAATTTTTTGTAGTTCTAGTTCAGTTGGAGGTTTACTCAGCCGTGGTCCTAGCCAAGTTTCGGTTACGATCGCAAATGGTTCTGCAGGTAGTTCTTGTTTGGTGAGTCGAGTGGCATCCGCTCGGAATAGAGCGTATTCCAAAGTTTTACCTGTTTTTTTTGCGAGCCATTCGAGGTTTTCTCTACTGTCTGAAACCATTTCACCTATAAGGTCTGAACCGGTGGCATTTAGTCCACGCAGCAGGGACTCTTGAATAACCGTTCCGCTTCCACAGAAAGGGTCAAAGACATGAGTTTTAGTTCCTGAAAGGTTGATCAGTATTTGAGCCAATTTAGGTGGGAACATTCCATTCTTTGCACATTTAGCAGGACGGTCGTAATCACGAGTTGAGTACCAACCGAAGTCTTGGATTGCGAGTGTTTTACACATGAACCACTTATCTTCTCCTTCAAAGAGTTGTAGTTCAATGCATTTTTCCTTTAAGAGTCCTTCATGCCAGGCTTGAACGGAAGAAAGATTGTTGAAATCTTTGTTCACAAACCTAAGGTTTCCCAGTATTGGTTTCAGTTTCTTTTTAGCTCCCATTAAACAAGATTTCAGGATTTTGTCAGATTTGGGGTGGATACTTAAACCGTAGCGGAATTTTCCAGACTTCCCTTCAAAGGCATCAGTAAGTGATCGGATTACCCAGGATTCAAAATTCAGAGGCATACTACTAGGGCCTGATTGAATTACCTCGGTGATCCGTACGATGCCTCCCATTGTGTTAATAAGGGCAACCGCGTCTTCAATTTCAGCTTCAACAAGTACTCCGTCGTTAACTTCTCCCAGCACAGAATTTTCACCTAATATGGCTTCGATTTCTTTTATCGCTAATCTTTTCCCGTGACCCGTCTGAAATATGAAATTTTTCACAGTAATTTTATTTATTTTGAGTCTCTTTATTTGGACTCTATATCTGAAAACAGCAGTAGACTACCACAATCGGCCAGTCATGGAAGTCATTTCTCTCTGAGTGGCTTGCCCAAGCGCCGTGAGGGCGGTTAAAGTAGGGGTCATTTAAATCACTAACACGATACATATGTACTCACTCAATCGACTACAGCTACTTGGAAACGTGACTCGAGACCCTGAGGTTCGACAAACTTCTGGTGGTCAAACAGTTGCTACTTTCTCTATTGCTACTAACCGAGTTTGGACGGATAAGGCCGGACAAAAACAAGAAAAAGCAGACTTCCACAATGTGGTAGTTTGGGGGAAATTGGCTGAAATTTGTCAGCAATACGTGAAGAAAGGACGAAAAATTTATGTAGAAGGACGAATGCAAACCCGTGATTGGGAAGGAGAAGATGGTGTTAAACGTTACCGTTCTGAAGTTGTTGCTGAAAATGTGATCCTTCTCAATGGTGCTGGAGCTCCTACGGGAGAAGGTGCTGGAGCGAATCGTGAAACTAATGCAGCAGCAGTTAAACCTTCGGCAACACCTGCAGCATCACCTTCAGCAGTGGTTGGGCCTAAAAAAGAAGAAGAAATGAGTCTTGATGACTTACCATTCTAGTTCCAATTTTGAACAGCCCTTCCTTCGGTCGGGCTGTTTTTTTGTGTTAAAATGTTTTCAAATAACCCACGCACGCCATGATTGAAAATTACATCATTATTGTTGGGGATTGGATCTCATATACGGGAGTTTTGATTGTGATTCTTGGAGTGTTTGTAACTCTATTTAAGTTACTGCATTATGTCTTTACTGGCTTGAATGATGAAAATACGGCTCGTCTGAGACATTCTTTGATGATTTATCTTTCTTTAGGCTTAGATTTTTTGATTGCTAAAGATGTAATTATTACGCTTTCCTTGGAGCAGGGTGATGTTAATAATTTTTTGACGCTTGGTTTGGTGATCTTGATTCGTATGATGCTTAGTATTTTTGTTCACCTTGAAGATAAGGAGCTACATATTATATCTATGCGTTCCAAGAAAAAGCCTAAAAAGAAAAAAATAGTTAAATCAAAAACCTGAGCCTAGGGTACTTATCGGTATGTTGATAGAGGTATGACTCAGGAGTTTGCGTAGGTAATTTTACAATGCATCCATTTCGTTGATTTCAATTTTTAAGGTTGGAATCAGGAGAAGGTGTTTATAGAATTAATCTACGTTTCCGCTCTAAACCTTTTTCTTTTTTGTTTTTGTTTTGAAAAAGTTTTTTTTACCAATTGAATGGTTTGGAGTAGAGAGGGATAGGAATATATTGGTTCTTTGGAAACAAATGTTTGAGTTTCTTTGGGAATCAATATATTCCGGTCTCTTCCTACTTTTAGGACATCTAGTTTTTAAGGGTCAAATCATCTAAACTAATCAACGTATCAAACCATTATAACATGCAGACAAAACAAAGTCAAGTCCCTGGACACCTAATTTTAATACTGGGTCCATCAGGTGCTGGTAAAGGAACCGTACTTAGGTATCTTAAAGAAAATCATAGTGATGCTGTCTTCCCGCTTTCTTGTACAACTCGAGAGCCACGAGAAGGGGAAAAGGAAGGAGAGGTGTATTTATTTGTAAGCAGAGAAGAGTTTGAGGCTCGTATTGAGCGTGGAGACTTCCTTGAGTATGCAACGGTTCATGGGACTAATTATTATGGAACTCTGAAGGAAAGTATTATGAATCCTTTGGAAGAAGGTAAGTTGGTGATCCGTGAGGTAGATGTTCAAGGTTTGCGTAGCATTCGAGATCTGGTTCACCCTGACAACTTAAGTTCAATTTTTCTAACGGTTGATTCGTGGGATACTTTAAGAGATCGAATAGTGAGTCGAGCTGAAATATCTGAAGAAGAGCTAGAACGTCGTCATCAAAGCTTTCTCACTGAAATGGAGTGGGCTAAAGAAGTCACTCATGTCGTAGTGAATAAACAGGGTGAAGTCGAAAATACCTTTGCTAAATTAGATGAAATTCTTGGTAGTCTATAGTTACAGGTGCAGCCACAGTAGATTTATAAAGGTTTTAAAAAGGGCTAACTAAAAGGAAGCGAGTTGGTAAGGCTCATGAGCCGACCCCGAGTGCTCCTGGCCTTTTTAAAACCTTTATAAATCGCTAAGTAAATCACTTGCCATGAGGGCAGAGCCTTTGGCTTCAGCAACTAGATCGCCTGCTTGACCTACTCTTGTAGCAGCGCTGATTGTGGCATCTACTCGTTCCATTTTTTGAGCTAGGTGTGAAACAAGGACTCCAGCAAGAACATCTCCTGTTCCAGCAACGGTCATGAATGAATTTCCGGTCATATTGGTTTCTTGACGCATCCCATCAGAAACAAAATCAACGTGACCTTTTACTAATAGGGTTACATTCAATTTACGTGCCCAGTATATAACTTGTTTTTCACGTTCTTTAAGGTCATTGCTTAGTTTCTCATTGGTGAGTGAATAAAACTCACCAGCATGAGGGGTCATTACGATTATTTTGTCGTCGTATTCATGAATGTCTGATCCAATAGCGTGAATGGCTGCTGCATCAAGTACTATGGGTACTTTGATGCTATCAATTAGCTCACGAATGGCTTCAAAACTTGAAGCGGGTAGGCCTCCTCCAATTAATACGGCATCTGCGTGACTTGCTTCGGCTAATACGTCCTGTACTTGTGCTAGGTCCAATTCGCCTTGCAAAGGGATGGTTATTAGGTCGGGGCAATACGCTGCGGCGGCGTTCATAGCTCGTTCGTGACCCATTAAAGTGACAATGTCACAGCCTGCACGTAGCGCAGCAACTCCCGCTAAAGTGGGAGCACCAGTATACTTTTGACTTCCGCCGATGACTAAGACTCGGCCGAAATCACCTTTGTGTGACCAAGGGGGACGTGGAAGGGCGATCATGTAATTTTTATGACGTGTGCGCCTATTTTAGATCTATCATTGAATTCATTCAAGTTTTTCGCCACAATAGGCCCAATGAACAAGAAAATTCTATTATGCGTGCTTGATGGCTTTGGCCACGGGGAAGACTATGAAGGGAATGCAATTCTTCGAGCCAACACGCCTTTTATTGATGAGCTTCGGGAAAAGTACCCAACTAGTTTGCTTGAAGCCTCAGGTGAGGCTGTGGGGATACCTGCAGGGACTCAAGGAGGTTCGGAAGTAGGACATCTTACTATGGGGGCCGGACGAATTGTCCTTCAGCCTCTACATATGATTGATAAAAGTATAGAAAGTGGTGAATTCTTTAAAAAGCCAGCTTTGTTGGAAGCTGCTAAGTACGCAAAAGAAAACAATGTGGCTTTCCATATTATTGGAATGATTTCAGATCAAGGAATTCATGCGGATTTGGATCATGCCTTGTCTCTTTTAGATTTTGCTAAGCAGCAAGGTTTGAATAAAGTTTTTGTTCATGGATTCACGGATGGTCGTGATGTTCCGCCAAAAAGTTTGAAAGGATTCATAGAAACACTAGAATCTCACCTCGAGAAGACGGGTGGAAAGCTTGCTACTCTGATTGGTCGTTATTATGCAATGGATAGGGATAATAACGAAAGTCGAACACAAAAAGCGTTCAATCTACTTGTTAAGGGGGAAGGTGAAGAGTTTGATGATGCACTTTCCGCGCTTGACTCCGCTTACGCGGGGGGACTTGAGAGTGATTATTATTTTGAGCCTGTTCTTTTAGAGAAAGAGGGGCTGATTAAATCTGAGGATGCAGTGGTATTTTTCAACTTTAGAACAGATAGAGCAGCGCAACTTACTGAGCAATTGATGACTGAATTGAATCCACACATGGTGGTCTTTGGAGCTTATACGGAAAAAGTACCGAATGTGTTTCCACCTCAGGTAGTTGAACAAAATCTTGGTTCAACTTTGGCTAAAAACGGCTTATCTCAGCTTCGATTGGCTGAGACTGAGAAATTTGCTCATATGACTTTTTTCTTTAATAGTCAGGACAAAGACCCTTATGAGGGAGAGGACCGAATCATGGTTCAATCTCCAAAAGTGGCTTCATATGCAGAAAAGCCTGAGATGAGTGCCGTTGAATTAACGGATACGCTGATTCCTGAATTGGAGAAAGATTATTCTTTTGTGGCTTTGAACTTTGCTAATTTGGACCTTGTTGGACATTCTGGTTCTTATGAGGCGACGATTAAAGCAGTTGAAGTGATTGATCAATCTTTGGCTCGCATTGTTCCCAAAGCTTTGGAAAATGATTATGTGGTTTTAATTACTGGTGATCACGGGAATGCAGAAAGAATGAAATATGATGATGGTGGTGACTGTCCTTCTCATACTCGTAACCCAGTTCCACTATTTGTGATTGGTGCAGGAGCTGTGACTTTGTCTGATGGAGGGCTTCAAGACGTGGCTCCTACTATTTTGAATTTGATGGGACTTTATGTCCCTAAATTAATGACTGGAAAAAGTTTAATTCAATAAAGAAGGCCGTAAGCTGAGCTCACGGCCTTTTTGTCTATTTAGCTAGGAAAGTTTTCCTTGTATAGCTTCACGCTATCTGCAATAACTTGAAGTGCGACTTCTCGTCCTTTAAATGAGTGAATCTTAACTTCTTTATGTTCTAGTTTTTTGTAGTACTCAAAGAAGTTTTCAATTTCATTTATCAGGTGTTGAGGTAGATCTTCAAGTTCTGTGATGTGATTCACACTCATGTCTCCTTCAGCAACGGCAATAATTTTGTCGTCATTTTCTCCTCCGTCTTCCATGTGCATCACACCGATCACTCGGGCATTCACCAAACAAAGAGGGTCAATATTGATTTGAGAAAGAATGAGGATATCGAGTGGGTCTCCATCATCACAATAAGTTTTTGGAATGAATCCGTAGTTTGCAGGGTAGTGCATTGATGAGTAAAGAACTCGGTCCATAATTAGGTGTCCGGTTTCTTTATCTAGTTCGTATTTTGCTCGTGAGCCAGCAGGAATCTCAACAACGCTTCTAACAATGTTAGGCGCCTTGTCTCCCATGCTTACATCGTGCCAAAGATCTGTCATAGTATAGTTTAAGTTAGCTTATGTACTTTACAGAATTTTGAAATTTTTTCAATCCTTTTACTTTATGCCAGTGTATACTCTCACGGAATAACCCTTTTTATATGAAACGCCTACTTGCTCTGGTCACCATGTTCAGCATGCTGCTTGTGCCACTTTCTCAAGCTACTTCTTCTTATGGATCTGATTGGTATTGGTCCTCTTATGATACGGAAATGGACTGGATGACGACGAATGCGATCATGACGGCAAATGATGAAGGTGCTTTTCGGCCTGAAGATTGTGCCAATCGAGCTGAGTTTGTAAAAGTGCTTTACTCAATGAAAGGTGGAATGCAGAATAGCTCAAGTGAATTTACCGATGTTCCTGAAGGGGCTTGGTTTGAGGCCTATGTTGGTACGGCACTGGAGGATGGGATTGTTATAGGTTTTGAAGATGGGACTTTTAGACCCTCTCAATGTGTGACTCGTGCTGAAGGTGTAAAAATGGCGATGACTGCTTTTGCGGATTTACTTCCAGCTGAGGATCCAATTTTTGCAGATTACGTTGCTTATTCAGACATCAATGAATCAGATTGGTTTTATGACACATTGAGCTGGGCTTTGAATATTGAAGTAGTGGGAGGAAATCATGTGATTTGGAGTGAGAGTCTTGTTTCAAGTGAGGCATGGTTCTATCCAAATGACTCCATGAGTCGAGAAGAGGTGGCGGCGCTTTTCTACCGAATTCAAGCGGTGATTGATAATGATGCAGAGTATTATGACTTCTGGACTGTGCCTAATCCAATGGGTGAGTTGTTTACGAATGCGTGCTCAATTGATAAATCAGATGTCGTAAAAGGAGTGCCTTTAGAGTGGGCTATGTCTGAAAGTTCAGACTTTGTACTTAAAGTGGATGGAACGAATCGAGGTCAACTTCGTCAATTTGCTAAACATGTGGATGAAATTGGAGGAGGTGAGGTTTGGTCTATGTTGATTGATCAATATGATTGGGCGGTAGCTGATGAACTTTCTTATGAAGAGCTTGGTGAGGAAATTATTATGGATGACTGGCAGATTGGATTGTCTTGGGAAACAGGTGAGAGTATTGAGGGAGACTTTGCTCTGAGTTTTTCAGTAGATCAATTCAATGAGTTCCAACATATTGTTGCGAATAGTATGTGGGATAGTTATGGAGCAAATATTGAATGTGAATCGTATGAGCTTTACACCATGTGGACGGTAGAGTGGGATGATCTATATGTATTGCGATATGGAGATCTCTTTGTTTTTGCCAATTCAAACGCTCATCGAGAGGCGCTTTTAGATCAAATTTTGGCAGAAGACGGTTTTGATGAAATCAAATCTGATTCATTGGTTTATGGATGGGTGGATCTGGAATCTAGTCTTGAAGCTTATACGGACTTATTGGGATTGGCTGATCTGAATTTTGACGACATAAAGGAATTAGAATTCACTCTTGAAGCCAGTACGGATGGATTTAGATTTGTTTCAGATTCAAGTTTTAGCTCAGATGAGAGTGAAATCTTGATGGCGTATTCTGATCAAGACCTGGAATTGGTGGATCGGGTTCCCGCAGGTGATTTGATGATGTATATGGAGGATCAAGATTTGAGTTTAATTGTGGATCGCTTGTTTGACTTTTATGCCCCTGGTGAGCGTTTATATCAATCTTTAGAGGATGAGTTTGGTTTTGACTCTGAAACGCTTCAACTCTTAACAGAGTCTGGTTACGCGTTCACTGTGGCTGATTCTGGAGGTCTTGTGCCTGACACTGCTTTTTACCTTCACTTAACGCATCGTGATGAAAAAGCTTTGGCGGCTGAATTAACTCTTGAGTTGGATTCTTTGATGGAAGAGCTTGTTACTGACATAGTTTATAACTGGAACTCTGAAACTCAAGTTTACGATGAAGAAGAAGTGACTTACTTTGTTCAAGATGTTTCAGTTTCAGGTGATGTAAGTAAATGGGATCTAGATCAATCTCAGTTTGATGGTGATGAGGTTTCACTTTACTACGGTCTTATTGAGGAGGATGTATATGCAATTGCTTTCTATGATGACTTCATAAATGCATGGGGTGATGAATCAGTAGAAGATCTCCGTCGATTTGAATTGGCTGCTAAAAATATTGATCACAATACAGCAGCTCAAGTTCAATTTATTGATTTTGCATCAATGGTTCCTTGGATGGAAACATGGGTGGAATACACAGCGGGGACTTACGACGAGGCCAGCTACAATGAGGCATCTGCTTGGTTGGACAGATTGGGGGTGTTCTACGGTTCTACTTATGTGACGGACAAAGACGTTTTACATCAAGAGTTGTTTTGGAACCTATAGATTGCTTTTCCTTTGCTTAACGCTATGCTGATCCTATGAACCAAGGAGACAACAAGTTGTGGTACCTCAAAAATTTAGATATTTTTGAAGGTATTGCCGATGAAGAAATCATGCAAATTGCTAAGAAGGTGCGTGAGTGTCAGTACAGCAAAGACGAACTAATCTATTCACCAGATGACTTCTTGGAGTGTATCTACATGGTGAAGCGCGGAGAGGTTCGTCTTTATCATAGTAAAAATGGAAAACGAACTGTGTTTGATGTTTTAGGACCGGGAAGTGTATTTGGAGGGATTCGTTTGAGCTCTGAAAAAAGCACACATTTTGCGGAAACCACTCATCCGACCAAGGTTTGTATCTTTTCTGAAGAGGACTTTCTTGGAGTATTAAAAGCTCATCCTGAATTGATGCTCCGTTTTATTAAGAAAATTACAGGTAAAATTGAAGATTATGAAAGTCGATTGAAGCAACGTGGAGACTCTGCAGAAGATTTGATTATGAATGAACTGACTCGATTACAAAAATCTAGAAGCCGTTCTTTGTTTGGTATTTTTAAAGCATCAAATCTATATGTTACGCATGAGGAGTTGGCTGAGTTAACGGGGCTCAATCGTGTGACGGTAACGCGCAGTCTTAAACGTCTCAAAGACACAAGTCGGATTGAAGTGAGTAAATCGGGAATTAAAATAATGTAACTTAGGCTACTGAGTTTTGACTTAGTTCAGGGTATAATCATTCTATAATTAATAATTAATTCATTTATGAATATCAAAACATTAAGTTTTTTACTTTTCGGAGCACTTGTTTTTTCTGCTTGCACGACTCCACCTGTTGAAGTTGAAGAAGTTCTGGACTCAACGGATACTAATGAGGAAGTGATGGAAACAGAAGTGGAGGAAACAGAAGTGACTGAAACGGAATCAGAAATGGTTTCTGGTGTGGTTCTTCAAGAGTTTACTCAAGCAGCTTATGAAGCGGCACTGGCTGAAGGGAAGGATGTTTTCTTAGATTTTTATGCAAGCTGGTGTCCAACGTGTGTGGCCAATCATGATCCTTTAGTGGCAGCACTTGCTGGAGTTGATTCAGAAAGTTTTGTGGCCTTCACCGTTGATTATGATGAATCAGCTGAACTTCAGGCTGAATTTAAAGTAGTGGCTCAATCTACGTATGTTTTAATTTTTGGAGGTGATGTAACGGACTATGACACTCTTGGTCCAGGACTTTTCCGAGAAGCTAATTTTGAAGATTTTCTGCAATAGTTGAATGTGTAAATGGGAGAGGCTCGCCTTGCGGGTCTCTTTTTGTTATTCTTGGTGAAATAATAAATTCATATGAAAGTTCTCATTTTTGGTAAGGGTTATGTGGCGCATCATTTTTTGGCGCATTTTGAAGATAGTGCGGTGATCTCTGATCTGCGTATTCAGGATTACTCAGCTGTGAAAGCTGAAATTGAGGCTCAAGCACCTGATGTTGTGATTAACTGCGTGGGTAAAACGGGTCGGCCTAATGTCGATTGGTGTGAGGATAATAAAATGGAAACTTTGACTTCGAATGTTACGGCACCTCTTATTTTGGCTCAAGCTTGTATTGATACAGATGTGTACATGGTTCATGTGGGAAGTGGTTGTGTTTATGATGGCTACAATGAAGGAAAAGGTTTTGCTGAAGATGATGAACCTAATTTTGATGGGAGCTTTTATTCACGAACTAAGGCCTGGAGTGAGGCTAGTTTGAAAGAGCTACCTGTTCTTCAATTGCGCTTACGTATGCCACTTGATGGGATGCCTGGTCCTCGTAACTTTGTGACTAAAATAACGAAATATGAAAAGGTGATTAATATTCAGAATTCTATTTCTGTGATGGAAGACTTCTTAAATGCAGCGGATGCTTTAATTGAAAAGAGAGCAACAGGAATTTATAATATGACGAACCCTGGGACTATTGATCATGCGACTATTCTAGACATATATACTGAGTTGGTTGATCCAAGCTTTAAATATGAGGTCTTTTCTGTTGAAGAGATGCATAAGATCACAAAAGCTCGTCGATCTAACTGTGGCCTTTCCGCTCAAAAGCTAGAAGCTGAAGGTGTTCATATGCGACCTGCTGAAGATGCAGTTCGAGCAACATTGCGGGAATATGCTGAAAATATGGCGGCAGGAAAATCAGCATGATATAGTGAGTCTATAACACTCCATTATGTCACCTGCTAAAAAGAAAGTCCGTAAAGTTCGTTCTTCAAGAAAGAAAGAAGTTAATCTTAATTTGGTTCTGCCACATTTTGCACGGTACTTTTTTGTTATCGCTATTCTTGGTGTAGGGGGCTTGTTTCTATGGGTGGTCTCACCATTTTTTGACACGCTAATTTTTGCATTATTAGTTTCAGTTGTTTTCTATCCTGTTCGAACTTGGTTGAGCTCTAAGCTTGGTGATCATAGAAATATTGTTGCCTTTATCTCAACACTTTTTGTAATGTTGCTCCTTTTAGTTCCTTTGGTGCTTTTATCTATTTTCCTTGTACAGGAAGCGGTTTCTTCTTATGTGATTATTGAACACAAGTTGAATACAGTTGATATTCAAAGTATTTACGGTTTGGCTGATTTACCTTGGGTGGGGCAATGGCTGAGTGATTTTTCTAACAGATATGGTTTGAATCAATTTGTTCAAGATTATGAATTAGATTTGGTGAGTATTCTGAAAAATACAGCTGAGAGTGTGACTGGATTTATTGTTGGTTCAGCAGGAGCTTTCTTTAAAGGCTTTAGTGATGGAGTAGCGCAGATGTTTATCTTTTTGATGACGGTTTTCTACTTCTTTAAAGATGGAGATATACTTAAAGAATATGCAAAGAAAATTAGTCCATTGCCTTCAAAATATGAAAATGAAATTGAATCTAAGTTAAAAGAGAGTACTTATGGTGTTGTGGTTGGAAATTTTGGTACAGCCTTGATTCAAGGTTTGGCTGGTGGAATTGGTTTTGCAATTGTTGGAGTTGAAAATGTATTTTTATGGGGAACTATGATGGCCTTTGCCTCATTGATTCCTTATGTTGGTGCTACCGTGATTTGGTTACCTATTGCGGCTTCTATTGCCATTACTGGTGAATACTGGCTGGCAGGCTTCCTCGTCGTGTGGGGGTTGATGGTGGTGTCCTCAGTTGATAATATTGTGCGTCCTTTCTTGATTGGAGGTCAAACTAAAATGCACTCCTTAGCTACTTTCTTGGTTGTGATTGGAGGTATCTTGATCTTTGGTTTGAAGGGAATTATTTATGGGCCAATCATATTGACGTTGACTATTACCCTCGTTCATATCTATGAGAAAGAATATGAAGAAATGTTATCTCTATAGTATAAAAAAGAGCCACTCAGTGAGTGACTCTTTTTAAAGTTTATTCTTATCCTTGGTGTCGTCTAGCTAGTTCAAGGAAGGTTCGTAGTGCGGCTGCTGTAGCACCGTACTCTGTTGTGCTACTTGGCTTGTCTGCCCAAGCAGTTCCTCCAATGTCAAAGTGAGCCCATGGGGTGTCTTTAACAAAGTTCTTAAGGAAAGCACCTCCCATGCTTGATCCTGCTCTAACTCCACTTGTTGAGTTTTTTAGATCTGTGAATTCACCTTTGGTGGCTTTTACAAAATCTTCAGTTAGAGGGAGCTCCCATGAACGTTCGTGTGTGGCTTCAGAAGAAGCGAGTACTTCTTTCATGAGTTTTTTGTTATTTCCCATTACACCTGTGATGTGGTGTCCGAGGGCAACACTAACTGCTCCGGTAAGGGTAGCAATATCAATCATTACTTTAGGTTTGTAGTTCTTTTCTGTGTAAGCGATAGCATCGGCAAGACATAGTCGTCCTTCTGCGTCTGTATTTGTAATTTCAATGGTTTTACCATTGTATGCTGTAACTACGTCGCCAGGTCGTTGAGCGCCTTCTGATACTGCATTTTCGGCGCAACTAAGTACTCCAAGGTAGTGACCACTGAGTTTTGCTTCAGCGATGGCTTGCATAGCTCCAAGAACTGTAGCAGCTCCTGCCATATCTTGTTTCATGGTTTCCATGTAACCAGTTGGCTTAAGGTTGAGTCCTCCGGTATCAAATACAACTCCTTTCCCAATGAAGGCAATATTAGGAACTTTAGATTTACTCTTGTGCTTGTATTCAATGAATACGAGTTTGGATTTTTCTTCAGCGCCTTGTCCCACTCCTACGAGTGCACCACAACCTAATTTAGCAAGTTGCACGTGGTTTAAAATTTTAATTTTCATTCCATATTCCCCCCCAAGTGTTTTGGCTGCATTGGCTAGATCTTTAGTGGTGAGATCTCCTGCAGGTATGTTCACTAGGTCTCTAGTGAGGGGTGACGCTGCTGCAAAGACATTAGCGTTACTGATTACTCCTTTGTTTTCTGCGTTAACTTTGTTGATGAATTCAACTTGTTTGAGCTCAACGGCTTGCTTGTCTTTTTTCTTGTATCGATCAAATGAGTAGTTCCCAAGAACGACTCCATGTGCAATATCAGCAAGATGTTGTGACTCTACTAGTATTGCAATTTTCTTAGCTTTGGCTCCTTTTGTAAGTCCAGCAATGCTTCCTCCAAGTTTTTCCATGGCTTGAGGTAGGTGTTTTTCCTCTTCACCTGTTCCTACAAGGTAGGCACGTTTGAATAGTTTTCCATCTCCATATAGGGCGAGGCTTGAACCTTCTGCTCCTTCAAAATCTTTTGCTTTGATACGGGCTTCAGCATCTTTTGCTGCGGTTCCTAATGCTGATTTAGCAGCAGGTGATAGTTTTCCATCTTTTTCCATAAGGATAAAGAGAACGTCAACGTTAGACGATTTCTCGGCAAGCGAAAGTTTCATAAGGCGTGGTTTATTTAAGTGGTTTTCTTTACATCAAAATTACCTGAGTTCTTGAAGAGCCTCAAGTACTTCTTTCACATGATCGGTAACTTTTACCTTTTTCCATTCTTTTACAAGTTTTCCTTCTTCATTAATAAGGAAGGTACTACGAACGATTCCCATGTATTTTTTCCCAAACATACTTTTTTCTTTCCATGCATCAAAGGCTTTGAGTAGTTCAAACTTTTCATCAGCAAGAAGTTCAAAAGGAAGTTCATACTTATTAATGAATTTTTCATGTTTAGCCAGTGGGTCTTTACTTACTCCAATAACCACGGCATTGAGATC
Source organism: Oceanicoccus sp. (assembly GCA_047635955.1). Taxonomy (GTDB): domain Bacteria; phylum Patescibacteriota; class Gracilibacteria; order UBA1369; family 2-02-FULL-48-14; genus WFTC01. Next base: position 15,996 of record JBLIGW010000003.1, on the reverse strand, counting down.
ACTAAAGTCAGAGTGGCTATCCCTAAACTCGCAAGCTTCTTTAGTGCAGCCTGGTGTGTCGTCTTTGGGATAGAAATAAAGAATAATATTTTTACCTTTGAAGTCATGCAGTGAAACTTCTTTTCCGCTTGAAGAGGGAAGTTTGATGTCAGGAATCATGTCGCCGATATTCATTATGTGCTTGGTTAGTTTGCTTAAGAGGTGATACTCTACAATTGATAATCATTCCTATTATAACACCTTGAAAATGTTTAAAAAACTTATTAAATCTTTTGATGCTCCAATTGCACATGCTCATTGTGATGGACCTTGTGGGATTTATGATCCAGCATCTGCTCGAATTACAGCAGAAGCGGTGCTTTCAATGACTAAGAAGATCTTAGCACTTGAGCCTGCAAATCAGTCAGATAAAGAAGCTTACGTGGCTTATCACAATACACTTGCTAGATACATCAAAATTAAAGAGGAGCAAGCGCATGAAACTAAAGAACATATCCTGGTTCTTTGGACTGACTACTTTAAGCCAGTGCATTTGGAAAAATACCCTGAGCTTCATGATCTTATTTGGAAAGCTACAAAAGAAGCTAGTGCCTGTAAGGTAGAGATTTCTATGCATCATGCGGATCACTTGATGGACTACGTTAAACAAATTCATGACATATTTTGGGCCACAAAAGGACGAGAAGTTGAATGGGTACTCGCTAACCCTCAGTGAGGGAATAGCCTGGGCATTTAGACGGCGAAAACATTTTAAGATTAAGGGGCACTCGATGGTGCCTCTTATTCAGCCTTATCAGCACATTCTAGTTCGAACAAAAAAGTTGTACAAGCTTGGGGATGTCGTTGTGGTGGGTGGTGAGGGTAAATTCTTGATCAAAAAAATTGTTCAACTGAGAGGGCCTCGAATTTATTTAGAGGGTATTAATAAAGATGAGAGTATTGAATTGTGGTTGCCTTATGACTCTATTGTTGGGAAGCTCACAGCAATTTTCTAAATGACTTTCCACTGGGTTCGAGTTTGTAGTTTTCCTGGAATGGTGAATCCAGCTGCTTTTTTGTGACCTCCACCCCCAAATAATCCAGCAATTTTGGAAAGATTGATGTCGTCATTTTGAGTTCGGAGTGAACCTTTGATGTTTCCTTTCATGTCTTCGGTGAGAAGCATAGTGAATTTAGCTTCAGGAACTTGGTTTAGGTAGTTTATTAGCCCTGAAAGGTCTTCAAACTTACATCCAGTAGCGAGGTAATCTTCAGAGCGTATAGCCGAGACAACGGCGTTTTTTTCATTGAAGTGCATGCGGCTAAGCACACGTCCCCATAATTTGAGTTGATTCAGTGTGGTGGAGTGGAACAGTTTTTTAACACAAATTTCATGTGTTCCACCTAGTGATTTCAAACGACCTGCCACTCGTAAGGTGGTTGCGTCTGTATTTGAGTGCATAAATGACCCTGTGTCGTAATAGAGTCCATGGAGCATGGCTGTGGCCATACTTGGACTGATTTCCCAGGAGCAGTAGCCAAAAAATAGATATAGAATGAAGCAGGTTGAAGGAGTTTCATCCATCACAATATTTACACTTCCAAAGTGATCGTTACTGGGATGGTGGTCAAAATTAATGAGAGTGGTTTTGTTTCTATCTAGTATCTCAGGATGTTCTTTGTGAAAGCCAAGTACTTTGTGACCACCGCAATCTACACTAATAAGTAAGTCATAGTCATGAGGCTGAATTTTTTGAATAAAGGATTCAGCTTTTGGAAGGAAAAGGCAGTTTTCTGGGGGCGGATCTATGCAGGCAGAGTCCACATTTTTCCCTAATCGTTCTAGGACTTCACGCAAGGCTAGATTGGCGCCAATGGCGTCTGCATCAGGACTAGCGTGTGAAATAATCAATATCTTCTTAGCTGAAAAAATCAAGTTTTTTGCTTGTTCAAATGCATTGAGTGGAATGGTAGGGGGGTCTTGTTTCATAATTGTGGCTCACCATTTTTTCACAAATTTTACTTGTTGAAAAGGCACTATACCTAGACGTATAATGCCTTTCTTGCCTAACATTTGAACAAATTATTTGATCAAGCTAGCTTTTGTGCTGAAACAAATTCAAAGGCAGAGTATGAGGCTTTACAACCTTCAGCTACTCCAACCACTGCTTGTTTCCACTCTGTGTCTGAAACGTCACCGGCACAGTAAAAACCTGGAACGTTAGTTTGACTCATGTGATCAATAATAATCTCACCTTTTTTATTCTTTTCAACTCCAAGCTCGTCTACCATTTGAGTGAGTGGAATTCGTCCTACTTCAATGAAAACCCCATCAATATCCATGCTTGTTCCATCATCAAACTTAACTCCGGTAACTACCTTGTCGCCGAGAATTTCAACAATGTTGGTGCTTAGTTTTACATCAATATTTTCAGTGGCTTCCATTCGTTTCATATTGATCGGTTCGGCTTTTGTGATTTTTGCACCTCGGTAAACAATGGTTACATGAGCGGCGTGAGTGGCTAAAACAAGAGATTCTTTTACAGCGCTATCTCCGCCTCCAACCATGATGGTTCTTTTCCCTTTGAAAAATCCTCCATCACAAGTGGCACAATAAGAAACTCCTTTTGATGATAATTCAGCTTCACCAGGGATTCCTAATTTTCGGTAAGTGGTTCCTGTTGCGATAAGAACAGTTCTGGCTTGATATTCTTCGTTTCCATAAAGAAGTTTGAATACGTCACCTTCTTTAGTGATTTTTGTGACTCGGTTCCCAATCTCCCATTTCACATCATTCGCTTTGGCATGTTCAATCAAGTTGTCTGCTAACTCTTGTCCAGTAAGAGAAATGAATCCAGGATAATTTTCTACTAAATGAGTGGTTGTGATGGTTCCACCTAATCCTTCAGTTAGGATGAGTACATCCATATTGAAACGACTAGCATAAATTGAGGCTCCAAGTCCTGAGCAACCACCTCCAATAATAATGAGATCGTGTAACTTTTCTGGCATGGGAAGGGGGTTAGTTGTTAGTTTCCTGAAGTTTCTGAAGCTTTTTTTCTAAGCTTGGAGGCGATATTTTATTTTCAACTGTACCATCATTCATAGTCATAGAAAGTGGACTAGCGGACCCGAAATAAACATTAGGTGCTTGGCTGCAATAGCCGATACATCCTGTGCTCTCAAGGTGAATATGCCCATCAGCTGTTGTCTCGCCAGCTTTGATGCCAAGCATTTTTTCGGCACGTTTCAAGTTTTCATTTCCAAAGTTTTTGGAGCATGCTTTCCCGGTACAAACTTTAACAATATGCATAATTAAGCGGCTTTTTTATTCCTTAGTACTTTACCACGTTCTCCCATTTCGTTGTCCCAGAATTGATCTTTAATGTTTTCCATGTTTCTTGCTGAGGAAAGGCTATTGATTAAAACAGAACGATTTCCTCCCGTCGCATTGATTCGATTTGCAAGGCCTTCGATCATTTCTTTAGCCATTTTTTCTGCAATTTCTTCAACTACTTCTCCTAACATTGCGGCTACATCTACAGGTTCTTTTTCGTCATTTTCAGCCAAGTGAATGTCTGTATCGTAGTCGGCCATGGACATGGCTTCAGTGATTTTTTGACCTTTGAGGTCCACAAGATCACTTCGTTTGAGATCTTGCCGTTCATGAACGGAAGAGTTGGCGTGAGTTGTGAAGCCTTTCTCATATATGTTCTCAGCCATTTGAGATTCTCGAATTTTGTTTCCTTTGAGCCAGTCTTCTTCAAGCTTGGCATCTTTATGGTGATCTCCTTCACTTAGACCAACTTTCCAAGATTCATAGTCACGAACGAAAGTTTCTTTTTGGGTTTCATTTTTTTGATTAGCTTCAAGGGCGTGTTCCATTTTCCATTTCGCAAGGTTGATTACGTTGGAAATGTTTTTACGATCTCGTTCACCTACTTCTTCATGGAAGGCGTCATCAAGTGCTTCTTGCCCAGCATTGCTATCAATTGCCTGGCTGATGTCTCGAATTTGTTTATTATCTAAATGTTCATCATTTTCAAGTTGTGCAAAAGGGTTGATAGTGTTTCCTTCTGCTAGTTTTTCTTGTGCGTTGAATAAAAGTTCATCTCTATCAATTGCATTTCCTTTGTAAAAGGCAAGATCATCACGAAGCGTTAAGGGTAGCCGTTTGTACTGCCGAATGACTTGTGATCGTCTGGCAATATTTAAGCGTTCAGCAAGGAGTACTTGTTTTTGCTGCGCGGGTTTCAGTGTTTTAAATCGTGCGGCGAGGCGTATTTTCTCAACAACCGTATATAGAGGAACACGATCTTGATGGGCAGCTAAAAGTTCACCTTCATATTCTGCGACTGAAACATTTCCACTTCTAAAGGCTGGTTCAAGGGTTTCTTTTCTGAATCGTTTTCGTTCACTGAGTCCTAGCTTATTCACAATTTCTCTAAATTGTTTTACTTTTTTCTCAGGAAGATCTTTCAGAAGGCCTTCAATCTTAATGTGTTCTTCTTTTCGTTCAGATATGTATTTGGGTAGTAGCTTGAGTGCGGACTTCATCTGAGCAAAGGTTTTTTGTTCACCAAACCATTGTATGAATTCGTCAGCGGTTTCACCTCCAAAGTATTCTTCATTTTTTCTGATTTTTGCTTCGTAGTTGGTATCCATTTCACCATATTCTTTGATGAGTTGTCCCTTCATGACTTTAAGTTTGTCTGAATCATGAATTTTCTTTGCTCTTTCTTTAAACTCCTTTTGAATAGCCTGTGGGGAGTGTTCGAGGTCACCAACAATTTTAAGAACTTTATCCAAAAGCTTTTCTTTGCTGCCTGTGAAGTCGAGTTCTCCCATGGATTGTTCGTATAGCTTCCTTACAAGGGGTGATTGTTTTTTGTAACGCTTAACAAATTCAGCTTTGGCTTTCAAAGTCTCATCCATCGTAGTGAGCAGTTCGAATTTGTTGTAATCACCTTTGAGTAGGTCTTGTCCCTTGAAAGACTTCCAAAGGTTCATCATCTCAGATTTAAGTTTGCGTCCTAATTTACCTGGTGCGTTGTAGGCTTCGTGATTTTCAGCTCGCCGCCGCCATTCATTGTTGGCAACGCGGTCTAATTTCTTTTTGAGCTTATTAAGTGCAGCAGGTTTGTTTCCTGTTTGTTTTAGTTCTTTACGAAAATCCTTGGTGTTGACTCCAGGAACGGCTCGGTCGTATCTTTCTAGTAGTTCAACAATCTCATCACGCTCTTTGATTGCTTCTTCTGAGGGCATGTTTGAATAAAGGGCTTCACCTTTGATGCGTGTTTTATGAATCTCAGATTTACTCATTTGAGACTGATCTTCTTCGTATTCTGGTCTAGAGGCTTCATTCCGTTCCATTAGAGTTTGGTCAAGGAGGATTAGTTTAAGCTTTTCCTTGAGAAAATCAATACATGAATTCAAGCCCTTGTATCTGGAATACAAGGGCTTACACGTACTTCTTATTTAAGTTTGATTCAGGAGTTTTGAGTAGGGAAGCATTATATGATTTTGTTTCTTGTATTTATACCATTCATAGGCAGCTATTCCGCTTGCCAAAATTAATATTACTATCCAGCTCCAGGGGGTCTTTTTTGATTGATTGGGAATGACTTGTTCCAGTAGTTCAGCCCGGATGATTTGGTTTAGGCTGGCTTGTATCATTACGGTGTTTCCTGGTTGAAAAACTAATTCTCCAAAATTACTATCTAAGGCTTCAAAAATCATTTCACTGTTTTGATGGATCAAAGTTAGTAGGTCTCCATCAAAATTTTGAACTACGCCAACAAACTCTTTCCAGATTGGGTTAGCCTCACCAGGGCTTGGTTCAGTCCATTCCCAAAGTGTTTTAGTTCGGAACCCAAGTGCAGAATTACTGGCTTGAAGATTTTGCACTTCTTCGACTTCGATTTTTGAATATGATTTACCTTCTTCCGTTGATTCATATTCAATTTCGTCCATTAACTCGTCCATGAAGTCATAAAGTTGGACTTTTTCTCTTGAATTGTTGAGCGCGATCTCACTGTCAGTTCTTTCAATAATAATGCTTTCTCCTGGTTCAACAATGGTTCCTTCAGGGATGATATAAGGATCAGAGCCTCCTTCTCCATCGTCAATACTCCAATTTCCAAGGTCTACACTCTGATCGCCTCCATTGGTGAGCTCTATCCATTCATTTTCCGCGTCAGGCCCTTCTGGGTTTGGGTTTACTTCCGTGATTTCTATTTCTTCAGAAACTTGACCTTCCGTGGTGTTGCTTATGTTCTTAGCTCCTGGGGTGGGGGTGGTCCATTGGTAGTCTCCATTTACTAAGGCATAGCTCAGTCCCTCTTCAGGATCTGTGTAGGATACGTTCCAAAGTACTTCTTCTTCCAGAAGTAGGCGAATTTCATCGGTGCTGTTGTTGAGGCTGATTTTACTGTCTTCGACTGAAATAAGTAAAAAGCTAAATGCTTCTATGCTTCCCGTTAGGGCAAAGGGGCTGCTTCCGCCTTCATTGTCATCTAGTTTCAGTCCATCAATTTGAATTGCGTAATCATATGGGTTGAAAAGCTCAATCCACTCTTCGGTGGTGTCTGTTCCTTCTGGATTTGGAATTGATTCAGAATACTCAGGCCATACGCTAGGCAGTGAACTTAGTTCTACGGGTGCGTCTTCAGTTTCAAATTTTGAGTCTAAAGGGACGGATTGGCCGGATTCACTGGCGTCGTAGCTGAAGCTGTGAACGAATTCACCTTCAATAGTGTAGAGAGCAAGTTCATCACCTCCATTGTTGAGTTGAAAGCTTAGAGGGCTTATCTGCATGCTGTCATTCGGAGCAAGTGTTCCGTCTAAAGTCATTGGCTTGGCGGTTGAATCTTCCAGGGTGTAATGACTTAGGTCTAGTGAGTTATCTCCTGTGTTTAAGAGCTCAATCCATTCTTCTTCATTTTCTAATGGCTGTGGGTAGGCAGCGATTATTTCAACATGAAGTGGGATGTTGTCTACAGGAATGCAAGCTAAAGCTTGAACAGGTAGGGAGAGGGCGAGTACTAAAGAGAGAATGCGTTTCATTGCTTTGGGGTTAAGGACTACGACTTTGCACTATGGACCTTGATGAAAAACTGAACTTTTTCTGACAAGGATCTGACGTTTTGTATGCTTGCCAAGAGGCCTCAGCCTCGGGTACATTGCAAGCAGATCTTTTATTTACCGATTCGGACCTGAAAACCTTTGAATAGGCGAAAGGACAGTTATTGTGCAAAACCTTGATGAAAACTAAGAAACAGACTAGAAAACAAACTACTTTCACTCACAAAATTCGGCTCTAGACCGAAGGTTTTTTTGCGTCCGAGATAACAAACATTTTTATGGGCATCCTACAAGTGGTGTTGCTTATACTTTCTTTGGGAGTTGGTGGGGGAGCAGGATTTTTTATCCGAACTCAACAACTTAAAGAAGAAGAGCAAAAGAAACGTCAGAAGCAAGAAAAAGAGCTTCAAAGCGCAAAGAACAAGGCGGGAGAAATCGTACTCAAGGCTAAAAGTGAGGCAATCCGTGCACATGAAGAGTCAAAAAGAGATGAACGCGCTAATCGAAGAAAGCTTCAAGAATCGGAAGAAAGACTACTCAAAAAGGAGCAAACGCTCGATGAAAAAACAGAAGGGCTTGATAAGTTAAAAGCTCAACTGGAAGAGAAGTCTGATGGACTTAAGTTGGATAGAGAAAAAGCTAAAAAAGCTCTATCTGAACAGGAAACAAAACTGCAAGAAATTGCGGCGCTTACTCCTGATCAAGCTAAAGAGCTTCTACTCAAGCAAATCGAATCTGAGTTCAAAGATGACTTGGTTCATTACGCTAAAAAGCTCGAAGCGGATGTACGAGCTGAAGTTGATGAAAAAGCTAAAACGCTTTTGGCTGAGGCGATTCAACGTTACGCATCTGAAACTACGGTTGAATCTACAACCACTTCAGTTACGCTCCCTGCAGACGATATGAAGGGGCGAATTATTGGACGTGAAGGACGAAACATCAATGCCTTTGAAACGGTAACGGGTGTGGATGTTATTGTAGACGATACGCCTGGAAACATTATTATTAGTGGTTTTGATCCTATCCGACGTTATGTGGCTAAAATCACACTTGAACGTTTGGTGGAGGATGGACGAATTCACCCGGCTCGTATTGAAGAAACTTACGTGAAGGTGAAGGAAGAAGTGAACATGCTCATTAAAGAACTTGGGGAGAAGGCTTCTTTTGAACTTGGTGTGGCTGGGCTTCAACCTAATCTTTTGAAGATTTTAGGACGTCTTCGATTCAGAATTGCTTACGGTCAAAATGTACTTAAACACAGTCGAGAAGTGGCTTTCCTAGCTGCTGAGTTGGCTGGTTTGATTGGTGCAAACGTAGATACATGTAAGAAGGCTGGATTGCTTCATGACATTGGTAAAGCGGTTGATCATGAGGTTCAAGGTAAACATGCTTTCATCGGACGAGACATCTTGAAAAAATTTGGTCTTTCCAAAGAAGTACTTCACTGTGTGGAGGCTAATGAAGCGGACGTTGAGGCAACGACACTTGAAGCCAAAATTGTTCAAGTGGCTAACTTGATTTCTGTTTCTCGGCCAGGAGCGAATAAACAAAACTTAGATCAGTTCATTAAGCGTCTCACTGAAATTGAAACACTTGCTAAAGATTTCTCTGGAGTGACTCAAGCCTTTGCGGTTCAAGCAGGGCGTGAATTACGAGTCTTTGTAGACCCAGAAAATGTAGATGATCTGCAAGCTATCAAACTTTCACATTCCATTGCTCGAAAAATTGAAAAACAACTTCAATATCCTGGTAAGATCAAAGTAGAAGTAATTAGAGATCTTCGACTTGAATCTTTTGCTGAATAATCTTCCGTAAACTACAAAATATCTACAGTGCCCTGAGTCTCAAAAGGATTCAGCGCAATCAAATAATATTGACTTCCACTCAGTTTGAAATAGAATTAGCACTACAAATAAGTGAGTGCTAATTTTATAACCTAGAAATTATGTCGAGTATTAAACCTCTTGCTGGTTACGTGGTGGTGAAGCGAATTGAAGAGCCTTCACAAACGGCGTCAGGTATTCTTTTAACGGAGTCAGCTAAGGACAAACCTCAACGTGGAGAAGTGCTTGCGGTGGGTGCGGCCAAAGAGGGGGTGCCTCAAGTAGCAGTGGGGCAAATCGTACTTTTCAAGAAGTATGGTCCTACGGAATTAGAAGTGGATGGTGAAACGGTTCTTCTTCTTGAAGAGGATGAAATTTATGCAATTGTTGAATAACCTAAATTAAAAATGGCTAAAAATATTACATCGGGTGATGATGCTCGAAATGCTTTACTCTCAGGAGTGAAAAAACTAGCGGATGTGGTGCGAATCACTATGGGTCCTAAGGGGCGAAATGTGCTTTTGGAAAAGAAATTTGGGGGTCCAGTGGTGACTAATGACGGCGTGACTATCGCTAAGGAAATTGACTTGGAGAACCCGGAGGAAAATCTTGGAGCTCAATTGGTGAAAGAAGTTTCTACTCGTACTAATGAAGTGGCGGGAGACGGAACGACGACTGCTACGGTTTTAGCAGCAGCACTTCTTGAAGAAGGAATTAGAAATATTGTAGCGGGAGCGAATCCAGTTTTACTGAAACGTGGAATGGATAAGGCTTTAGTAGGGGTGATCGAATACCTTCGTAACTCTTCAAAAGAAGTTAAAACTCGAGATGAAGTGGCTCAAGTGGCTAGTATCTCAGCGCAGGATCCAGAGGTGGGGCAAGTGATTGCTGAACTTATGGAAACGGTGGGTCATGAAGGTGTGATTACTGTAGAGGAATCACAAACTTTTGGGATCACTAAGGAGGTTGTGGAAGGAATGCAATTTGGGAATGGATATATATCTCCTTACATGATTAATGAGCCAGCTCGAATGGAAGCTGCTTATGAAAATGTAGCTATTATGATTACGGACAAAAAACTTAGTAATTTTAAAGACATCCTTCAGTTGCTTGAAGGCATTGCTCAAGCAGGGCAAAAAGAATTGGTAATTATTGCTGACGATGTTGATGGAGACGCACTCACAAACATGGTCATGAATAAAATTCGTGGATCTTTCACTATTCTTGCGATCAAGGCACCTGGCTTTGGAGAGGCTAAGAAGGAAATGCTGAAAGACATTGCGGTTCTCACTGGAGGAACGGTGATCTCTGATGAAACTGGGAAAGGATTTGATTCGGTGACTATGGAGGACTTGGGACAAGCTCGACGAGTTGTTTCAACCGTTGATATGACGACTATTGTTGATGGAGCGGGAGATCAAAGAAATATTGATATTCGAGTGGATGAGATTAAAGCGGCGCTCAATCAATCTAAGACTGGATTTGATCAAGACAAACTTGCAGAGCGTTTGGCCAAACTTACGGGTGGGGTTGGGATCATCAAAGTTGGTGCAGCGACTGAAGTTGAAATGAAGGAGAAGAAGATGCGTATTGAAGATGCCTTAAACGCTACTAAAGCGGCGGTTGTTGGCGGAATTGTAGCAGGAGGAGGTTCGGCCTTGCTTGGAGCTATTGATGTGCTTAAAGACCTAAAGGGGGCTAATGAAGATGAGCAAGTTGGGATTCGATTGGTTTCTTCTGTGCTTTCTATGCCTCTGAAGCAAATTGCTGAAAATGCAGGGCAACAAGGTGAAGTGATTGTGAGCCAAGTGTTGCAATCAGGAAAAGGTTATGATGCACTTAAGAATAAGTTTGTGGATATGTTTGAGGCGGGAATTGTTGATCCTAGGATTGTTACGGAAAGCGCACTTCAAAATGCAGTTTCTGTGGCAGGAACGGTTCTTACTACCGGAGCGATGGTGACTCAAATTCCTTCTGAAGATGGAAATTCAGCGTCAGGAATGCCAATGGGTATGCCAGGCATGATGTAGAACTTGAAATTTAACCTGAAATTTGCTATAATTGTATGAAGATTTTAAAAAATCTAAGTACATGCCAAATTCGGACAAAAAATTTGTTCAAAAACTAGAAAACGTGGCTCACCTTGCCAGTCAAAGTGAGGCTATGCAAAACGTTCTTGCGCTTTCTGAATCTCAATGGTTGGGAGTTTTGTCAGATTTGGATGAGAAAAAGCTGGATGAACTTGTTTTTGCCTTGAAAGAGGAGAAAGAAGGTTATGAAGCAATTGAGAAAAAAAGGCTTCGTCAGCATCAAATTAATTCAACTCGAAGACTTCAACGTTTGGAACGTTTGAGTATCCGAATGGAGGAAATAACTAAGAACGCAAAAAAGAATGACTAATACCCCTCCATCATTGCCAAGTCGGCCAGAAGGTGAGGCTTCTGGAGTAGAAGCTTTTAATCCTTTGTCTATTTTTGCAGAAGGAGGTATTGAGGATTCAGTTTTAGACCTGCCAGGTGTTCGAGAAGCATTGCGTGAAACTTTAATTAAAGGGAACGGAATTGAATCGGATTTTATAACGGCTGAAGGAACTATTGATCTTGCAGCATGGAGACAAACAACCGTGTGGCAGGATAGAATGGGAATTTATTTTAAGGCGATGGTAGGGGAAACTATTTTTGGCGCACTTTCAGATTCAGATCTTGCTGTGACAGATAAACAAGTGGAGGTGCTTGCACCTGATTTTGATGACTTTATTGAGCGAAATAAAGCTTTGATTACGACAACTGAAAATAAGAATGTGATTATGAGAGGAGATGTAGCACTGCAAAAAATGCTTGGAAAAGGGCAGTCAATAATGGAATTTATTAATGGGATGGATGACTCGACTGAGGTGAACACAGAAATTGTTCAAGATATGATTAAGATGCAATGGCCTAAGGGGACCACCGTGGTTATTCCTGAAAGAAAAATGGATGGTGAGGATCGGTCTATTACTTTGATGCGACAGGTTATTGAACTGTCGGGTCTTGATGTGAACGTGATGAGTCCTGGAGAGACAGGGATTGCTGCAGCAATGGGATCGAATGAGATTCGTTTGGTGCTTGCTCCTTCTGGTGTTCCTATGAAAGGAGCTGAGATCGATTTGGTGTCTTTGGATAATCTTGGAAATCTTTACAACAGAGGGCAGGCCGTTTGGTATGACCCTAAGCTGGTAGCCGCTACTTTGGTTCGCCAAGGAGTGCCTGTGGCTGACGCTATAGCTTCTCTTGGTTTGACTCCAGGAATGGATCCAGCAGAAGCAGCCGCTTATGAAAACTATATGAAACAACTTGAAAGCATCCCTGTTAAGGGCGCTGACATTGCTACAACAACTACTACTGCTACCCCAACTAACGAATAACTATGGATATTAATAATTACTTAAAAGAAGTCGTAAATAGTAAATCACCAGATTTGCATTTGAAAGTGGGGAAGGTCCCTGTGGTTCGTTTGTCTAATGGTGATCTGTATGAAATGCAAAATGCAGAAAAGCTCACGGAGACCGTGATGGAAGAGGTAGTGAAGCAGGTGCTTGGTGAAGAGAAATATGCAAAATTACACGAAGGCACGGAAGTGGATACTTCTTATTCTGTCCTAGGGGTAGGGCGATTTCGTATTAATGCTTACATGGAATTAGATGGAACCGCAGTTGCTTTCCGAAGTATTCCTGAGGAGATTCCAACTATGGATAGTCTCGGATTACCGCCGATACTTAAAACTTTTACTGAAAAATACAAAGGATTGGTTGTGGTTACAGGCCCTACTGGGTCAGGTAAGTCCACTACTTTGGCAGCTATGGTGAATGAAATCAATAATACTCGACGTGCTCATATTATTACGGTTGAAGATCCAATTGAATTTGTTCACAACTCAAAAATGGCTTTAGTTACCCAGCGAGAAGTGGGTCAACACAGTAAATCTTTTCCGAATGCAATTAGAGCGGCGCTTCGTCAAGATCCTGATGTGATTTTGGTTGGAGAAATGCGTGATCTAGAAACTATTTCAGCAGCGATTACTTTGGCTGAAACGGGACATTTGGTTTTGGCTACTCTTCATACGCAAGATGCGGCGCAAACGGTTGATCGAATGATTGACGTTTTCCCACCTCATCAACAGTCACAAGTGCGAACTCAACTTTCTACTACTTTGCTTGGGGTGGCCTCACAACGGCTGATTCCAAAAGCAGATAAGTCAGGACGAGTTTTGGCTATTGAGGTCTTGGTTCGAAACGATGCGATTACTAACTGTATTAAAGAAGGAAATACACATCAAATTTACTCAATGATGCAAATTGGACGAGAAGATGGAATGTTGACTTTAGATTCTTCTTTGGCTGACCTGTATAAGCGGAATATAATCTCTGAAGGGGATATGCTTTCTCGTGCTCATGATCCAGAACTTATCGCTAATCTAACTGAATAATGGAAAACATTCGTAATAATTTTATCAATTTAGCTGATCCAATGATCTTTGACACTTTTGGTGGTGAAGAAACATGGGAGCGAATCGAAGCTCCTGCAGGAACAGCGGTTGTTGCAGAAGGTGAAGGGACTCAAGACTTTTATTATGTCTTGTCCGGAACTTTGAATGTGATGAAATCTTTAGGTGATGAGGCTGGAACTCAAAAACGTTTAGCGCAATTGAATGCAGGAGATATTTTTGGAGAAGGGGCTTTGCTCTCTGATTCAGGGCGTGGCGCAAGTGTGGTGGCAACGCTACATAGTAATTTATTGAAATTATCACGAGCAAAATTTGAAAACTTAGTTCAGTCCGACCCGCAAGCTGCGGTAGGAATTACGCTTGGTATTGTTAAGGTTCAAAATGGACGCTTGGCATTTATGAATACCCGTTTAGTAGCTCTTTATAATGTAGCTAAGCTTACGACTCAACATGGAGGTGACCCAGTGACAGTGGTCCCAGCTATTTTGAACGAAGTGCAGCGTGTGGTTCCAGGAGATCATGTGATTTTCAACATGGATGGATTGGCTCAGTATCAGTCATCGGAAGCGCAGGCTGAGGCTTTACAGCTAAAAGTTCCTGACGTGGCTAACCGTTTAGCTAGCGCAGGAGCGCCTAGTTTTATTCAGGAGGAAAAAATGTTTTTCTCTGCCGTTCATGATACACAAGGATCTTTGAAAGCATTATTTGCAAGTAATTTACTTGAAAACGCTAGTGATGAGGATTTACAATTTTTGAGTTCTGTCTCTGAATTGTTAGGACATCTATTTTAGAAAGGTCTTGAATATCTGAGGGAATGCGGTAGCATCTTAAGAGAATTATTAGTTTTTTTTCATGCCAAAAAATTTTAGATATTTCTTTGTGCTTAGTTTGAGCTTTTTCTGCACATTTTTCCTGAATGTGTCAGCAGATGCAGCAGTTATAACTTGGGACAACGAAGGTGGGGATAGTAATTGGAGTACCTGTGCAAACTGGACGACCGACAGCTGTCCTGGTTCAGCAGATGTTGCTACTTTTGATGCAACTTCAGATACTGCATCTACGATTGATGCTGGATTTGCAGGGAGCGTGCTTGGGGTGGACTTAAATACGGGTTATAACTCAACCGTTACTCAAGCAGCTGCGACAACATTGCTCATAGGAGATACAGATTTAGACATCGCTGCTGGAGCCGTTACAATGGCAGCGGATGGAGTTTTTAATATCAATGATGATTTCATCATGACTGCGGGGACCTTTAATGCAGGAGGAACAATATACCTTCGTGATGATTGGACTCACACAGTAGGAGGAACCTTCAACCACAGTAATGGAACGGTGGTTTTTGATGAAGCTTCTGATACGACTATGAACGTAAATACTACGGAGACTTTCTATAATTTCACCCTTAACAAGGATGGTGTTTTTTATCTTTCTCTTAGCTCGGGAGATAGCGCTGTTGTTGTTAATTTGCTTACACTTACGAATGGTCGTTTGATAGAGGGAGGGGGGACTTCACGCTTGAAACCTCAAGGGGATGTGGTGGTGGCTAGCACTATAGACTCGAATACTTTGCAGCTCGAATTTACAGGTTCTGGAGATCAAAATTTTGATTTAACAGGAGCGGAAGGTCTTATTGACGCTTCAGTCACAGTGAACAAATCAGGAGGTACATTGACTATGCTCTCAGCACTGACTTTAGACTCAATAGGCCAGGATTTTCTTTTGCAGAGTGGTAGCTTTGATCCTAATGGTAATGCTCTTTCTGTCGTTGATCAATTTAATGTTTCGGGAGGGACTTACCTTTCAAATGCGGCTACTTTGGATATTAATGGAGATTTCACTTTGTCTGGTGGGACGTTTAATGCGCCAACGACAACGATGTATCTTGAGGATGATTGGACTCATACGGCGGGAGGAACTTATAATCATAGCAATGGAACGATTGTTTTTGATGGAGCTCAAGACACTACTATTAATGTTGCTACTAATGAAACTTTTTATAACCTTACGATTGATAAAACTACTAATTGGCAAGTGATTGTGTCCTTGGGTGATAGCCTTACGGTGACGAATCAAACTGATCTTTTGGATGGGCGTTTGCAGCAAGGAGGTACTACTTCCAGGCTTCATCCTCTTTCTAATCTTTTGATTCACCCTGATTTTGATGGGGGTAGTTTGCATATTGAGTTTACAGGAACAAATGCTCAAAATTTTGATTTAACAGGTGCTGAATCTATCTTTGACGGTCTGATCACGATTAATAAGACTAGTGGAGCCGTGACACTCCTTTCTGATTTAACTTTAAATGCTTCAGGTCAAGATCTGACCATTGCTTCAGGAACACTTGATCCAAATGGGAATGCAGTGACGGTGGAAGATCAATTTCTTGTTTCAGGTGGGGTTTATGCTAGTGGTGCAGGAACCTTAACGGTTAATAATGATGTTATTATTTCAGCGGGGACCTTCAATGCACCGACAACAACGATGTATTTATTCGATGATTGGACGCATACGGCAGGAGGAACGTTCAATCATAATGATGGGGTTGTGGAAGTGTTTAGTGCTTCAGATTCAAGTTTTAATTTTGATAGTGGGCTTGTTACTAGTGGTTTGTTCTCTAGCTTTACCG
>JBLIGW010000002.1:0-37276 GCA_047635955.1 Oceanicoccus sp. | reverse complement strand
TCTCAAGGAGTTTTTCTTTTCGGTTCATCTGTAAACTGTTAAATGTGTTTATATTGTATCAATGTGGCTACATTGTGTCAATCCTGTGGCTACGCGTAAATAGGGTGAATTGACTATGAAAATCACACATCAGGACGTTGTTGATGAGGGTCTTGTACCCGGTGCGTATCGGGTCTAACCCACCGCTTTCTCTACTACATATACATCTTCAACCATGTGTTTAGTCAGGTTGGGAAGGGTCATGCAGATACTATTTCCTTGGAGGCATTGGTATGAACCTACTGACTCGTTTTTTGTATGTTTCGAATCCAGGTTTTTTTTCCAGTCTTTTTTCTAACATGGGAACTCCTGAAACTTTAAGGATCAAGAATGTAATGGTAAGTGGGCCAATTAGGCCAATCCAGCCTTGATCAACTGATAAGGCAATGATCCATATACCCCACCAAAGTGTGACTTCTCCGAAGTAGTTTGGGTGTCTTGTGTATTGCCACAGTCCACTTTGAATTATTTTTCCTTTATTCTTTTTATTCTTGATGAATTTTTTTAGCTGAGCATCTCCAATTACTTCAAATGCGAATCCAAATGTCCAGACTAAAACGCCAATGATTTCTAACACTCCGAGGGCTTGGTTTGGATTCTTGTTACTTAATAGTATGGGCAAAGAGATGAGAAACAGAAGCAAGCCTTGTAATAAATAGACTTGTCCATATGATCGCAGGTAGAACCATTTGCCCCATTGCTTTCGCCATGCAAGATAACGGTAGTCTTCCGATTTACCTTTGTTTCTAGAGTGAATGTGCCAAGCCAAGCGTAAACCCCAAAGACTTGTTAATGCGCCAAGTAAGACTCCACGAAGGCTTGGTTCAGGAGAGAGGTATAAAGCTAGCCAGGCCATCAGTACAAATCCTAGGCCCCAGGCTAGATCTGCGACGTCATTTCTTTTTCTTATTAATGAAACTAGAAACCATAGGCTCATGTATACCCAAAGAGTAGTCGCAAGAATTATGAGGTAGGTCATAGGCCAATTTTATTTGCTATGAGGTAGGTAATTGAAGAAACAGAAGACGCAAGGACGGCTCCCCAAATCAAATCTACAATGGTCACGGTGAGTGGCCAGTTTTTCATTGTAGCTAGGTTTGTTAAGTCGTAAGTTGCGTAAGTAATTAGTCCAAAAAATGCACCAAATAGTAGCGCGTGTTTTAGTGAGGTTTTTGACAGGGCAGGGTGGATAACAAAAGCCACTAAGCCTGCAATAAACAATAAATAGAAAGAGATAGCAGCAGTCCAATTTACATCTGGTCTAAGCAAGAACCCAATTTGATTTGCGTAAAACTTTTTTGCAATTAGCCCCAGCCAAATCATGTCGATTGCAAAGAATACGGGCAGAGCTATGAGGTAAATTTTCCAGTACATATTTACTGAGTTTATTTAATAATCTATTTTCGTCCTGAATTATCCTTATAATTTGTATAAGCAGCAGACTGTTTTTTTGCGTAGTCTTGGTGGTACTCCTCGGCAAGGAAGAAATTTTCTTCGAAAGCTAGTATTTCAGTAGCAATTTCTTCTTCGTATTTCTCACTTAAACGCAGCGTTTCTAGGCTTTGATTGGCTTGCTCGGCTTGCTCATTTGAATGCGTATAAATAGCGCTTGTGTATTGATACCCTTTATCTACGAATTGACCTTCACTATCTGTTGGATCTATTTGGTTCCAGAATAAATCTAAGAGTTGATTGTAGCTTATGAGGCTTGGGTCGTAATAAACTTGAATTGCTTCACGGTGTTTGGTCTGCCCATTTGATACGTCTGTATAATTTGCAGTTTTTTCTGTGCCTCCTACGTATCCAGATACTGCTTCATAAACCCCATCCTGATTGTCGAAACTATTCTCAATGCACCAAAAACATCCTCCGGCAAAGGTGGCTAGTTCTGCATTCTCTGGAATTTCAGAAATAACTTCTTGAGTGGTTTTACTTGTGATAGTTGCCCAAACTTCGTTATGCAGCATGAACGGAGGTGTCCAAGGTGGGTTGTACCGTGCAGTCTGTAGTGCTGTGTATTCCAAGCCATCTCTTTCTAAGTATTCAATAAGCTCCTGAGTTTTATTTTCCATTCTTTCGGATGTAGCCCACCAGGTGAACTTGAGTACAGCAACTTTTTGGCCTTCGACTTCTCTTAAAGTAACCTCCTCGTTATTTGGAGTTGGTAGTGTGTCTATTGTGTAACTTGAAGGCACAACAAAGGCGATTACCTGAGTTTCTGAGTCAAGGTCTTCACTATTGATCACAGGTGTTGTCATGGCTACTTTTTCGGAGAGGTCTTCGCTATTGATGACCGGTGTTGTCATCGCTACTTTGTCACTACTCGTGTTGTTTCCAAAAATATAGTCAGCCACTTTCATGAACCCTTCATTGCTTGCGTCTTTGTAGTTTCCAGTGACGGTGACTTCAGCAACAATATGGTCATCAATTTGCCGGATTTCATACTCTTTGCTGTCATCTATCACTGTGTAAGAGAGCTGTTCTACGCTGGCTACGGAAAAATAGCCCCAAGCAAGCCATGCTGTAAATAAGATGGCGAGAACAATGAGGATGATGTGAGGTGTTTTCATGACTTCATTGTAATTTGCCAAACGAGTAAAGCCAAGGCGGACCACCATCCTAAGAAGGAAATAATGAAGCTGACGGTGATTTTCCTTTGCCAGTTTATAGGTAAAAGTTCGTCAGATTTCCCTTCTGCTTCACGTTTTATCATGTAGGGGCTGACCTTCAAGCTTAAAAAGCATCCATTTAAGATAAGCATAATAGCAATGACAGCGTGAAAATTTGTGATCTGATTTGTGCCAATAGCATTGTAGTACAGGGTTCCACCTATGACAGTGAGTGCGATTCCTAACCAGATAAGTGGTTTGGTTACTTTATGACTGCGTGTTGTGGCTTCAGTCCAGTACTTTGATTTTCGTCCGAGAAAGCCATGTAGGTCAATAACGGTTACTGAGCCTAGTCCAAGTACAAAGCCAGAGATGAAGATGAAAAGGGCTATGAATTCTTGCATGGGTAGTGGGGTTAAATTTTTCGTGAATCATAAGCCCAATGAAGCAGAGCTTGTCTTTGTTTTGGTCGGCAGTAGGTGTTTCTTGGTTCGCAGTTCTTTTTTATCTGTCCAATGTGCCTTGTCATGGCTTTCCAGCGTTTAATTTGCCTTTGGTCATCGTCACTACGGCGACCAAGATAATAGCGGCAGTACCATTGAAACCATCCACGAGGGTCTTGTGGGTGAATCCAGCCTTTCTTTTGCCAGTGTTCAAGAGGCATGGAGGCCTCAATACCAAAACAGTTTGATTTGTTTACGTTTGTGAACCAGGACTGAGGGAACTCCTCTGGTTCATCTGCAATATATTGACCATTGAAAACGCCAAGCTCCAACATTTCTTTTGGCGTCAATTCAGGTTTAAAATCAGTCTGAAAGTTCTTTCCAATAGCTTCAACAAGGAAGTAGTGGCCCTTTTGATAGGAGTCGTTTATGGAGATTTTTTTTGGCATCTTGAGTTCATTTTAACTTAAATAAACTTCTTCAACCATGTGCTTGGTCTGGTTGGGAAGGGTTTTGTAGTGTCAGGCGCCCCCCCCAGACCAGTAAGATAACCTTGGTAAACAAAAAGCAGCTTTTCAGCTTGAGTGCTTATTTTGTTATGAAACATTTACATGAACTTTCTCTGAAAGCTCTCTGCAGTAACGTGCCAATGCTTTGTGTCCCGTGCCTGAAAGCATCATTCTTGCAGCAGGTGGGTAGCCTAGTTTTGCAGGACCAACGTTATGGCTCTCTAGTGCTTGTTTGAAAGATATGAGTTCAATCCCTTCAGGTAGCTTGTTTTCTCCGATTCCTTCAATTGAAATTATTTGCCCCTCATCTTCAGCAAAGAATTCCAGCATGGCAATATGTTGCTTATGTCTTTTACGTGTTTTGATGTCGCCACCGATTACAGCTTTTACAAGGCGTTCACTTAAGTCTAAGTCATAGGCCTGCATGTACATATCTTGTCTGTATCCACCCATACGACTGGCAAGTTCAATGAGGTGAATGTTTTCTTCTTCATCAATCATTAGCTCCGTATGAACGGCACAGTTTTTGAGCCCCAAGATTCGGATTGCTCCACCGGCAACTTTTTTAGCTCGCTTGATGAGATCTGGTTTCAATTTAGATGGCAATAAACGATAGGCAAGAAAGCTGTCATTTCGGCCAAGTTCACTCGCTTTTACATGATCAACCAATGATGGGGAGTGCCAGATCTTTCTAGATCCAACAATCGAATCAATGCTCACAAGCCGACCCTTTACTGTCTTTTCAACAAGGAAGGTCTTATTTGGATTAGGATACCTGAAATGAAACTGCATGAATTCATAGGCGTCGTATAGGTCTTCATCGGGAACTTTGCTCCCTTCAGTCATTGCATTCACGGCTTCTTCCAGCTCTTCTTCTGTTTGAACATGGAAAATCAGTTTGCTTTTAACTCCTGAGATGTTCTTAACAAAACAATCTTTGCCAAGTTCTTGCCAGGCTTTTTTAGCCTCTTCAAAATTTGTGACTCTTCTCGCAGGTATGTTTTCAGGTAAAAACTCTAAGGCATGTCGTTGAAGTGCTTTATTCCGAGTGCAGCTGGCTGCATAGACTGAGCTTGTAGGTACTCCAAGATGTTCTGCAATATAAGAACGGAGTACTACATAGTGCTCGTAATTGGTGAGTACTCCACGTACACGATATTTGGTTTTTAATTGAGGAATGAGTTCCAAAATGACATCTGCATTTTTCATGTCTAATACAATGATTTCATCAAAAAGATCCTTAGCTTGAGCGCTTGGCTTATGAGTGAGTAGAACGGTTTGATAGCCAGCAACTCGTGCTGCTTGAACCGAATCTGTTTTGTGCCTAAATCCGACAAAAATAACAGCTGGTTTTTTAAGTGAGCCTTTTTTCATGAATTTTATGATTTAAGTTTCATAGCGTACTCCAAAATGAGTTTGGGGACATTGGCTTTGGAGTCTGTTTCAAAACCTTCAAAGCTGGGGGAGGAGTTTACTTCACCAATGAGAAAGGTGTCTCCATCAAAAAGAAAATCTACCCCTGAAATACTTAATCCAAGGGCTTGACTGGCTTCTACGGCCAGAGTGGAAAGCTCTTTGTTCAACGGGAAGTACTGAGCCGAACCCCCAGCTGAAACATTTGCCTTGAATTGCCCTTCTGCGCCTTGCCGCATTACTGCACCAATAGCTTGATCTCCCACTACGAATACGCGTAGATCACGGCCAAAACTACGAGATACATATCTTTGAAAGATGAGGTTGGTTTTTCCTTCAGTTACTTTTTGTAGAACCGTCACAACATCCTTGAATTGAGTGTGATTTTCAAATAAAACCACACCATCCCCTTTTGCACCATGCACCGTTTTCATAATGAGAGGGTATCCAAGTTGTTGGCCGATATATTCAGTGTCTACAGGGAATTTAGCCAAGATAGACTTGGGGATAGGAAGTTCTTTTGCCGTCAAAACCTGTACGGTTCGCAGCTTGTCTTCAGCTAATTCAATGGAGTTAGCAGAGTTCATTACGGTCACTCCCATTCGCTGTAAAAGTCGCACTAAAGCATAAGAAAAATAACTCATTCCTGTTACCCGTGTGATGAGAACATCTGGAATAGAAACATATTTGCCTTTGTGCCAGATTTTATCTGGCCTGTCTGACGGTTCGACAATCTCAAAATCCTCAGCGCAGATGTGCTTGATACGAACGTCAAGATACTCAGCCTCTTCTTTGAAGCGGCTTGCTTGATAATTCTTTAGTCTGTCTTTTTTAGTTAACACCCAGATGCGCATCTTACTTCTCCTGAAGAAATATGAAAGGGTGGTGCCTATGTTTGCGTATTTGCAATGACACTACCCTAGTCGCAATTATCTACATTTTTCAGTGGAATGCAATAGAAAAACTCATGTTTAATGATTTCTTTCTAAGAAATTGATTGGAGTGCTTTCCATGGTTTTGATACTAAATTTTCTGAACTAAATCTTGGTAGGTAAACAAGTTTGGGTTGTACCTGTGGTCGATTTCAAAAGAATCTTGTTTGCTTTTAACTTGGACGTTATTTATGTACCTAATGTCAAAAACAATGAAATTAGATTTCGGGCTCAATTTTTCATTTTCAGAGACTCCTCCCGTTTGTACGATATGTACTTTAGTACTTCTTCTACCACTCTTGCTGCTAACTCTAAAAATTGCATGTGGGTTTCCAAACCGTGTACCGCTAGCTTTATCAGGCATGTCATAAGTAAATGACATGGCCTTTTGCTCTCGAATTGCCTTTTTAATTAATGTGAGTGTTTCCATGGTTGTTTATTATCTTATACAAATGGTAACACAGGCTAGGGTGGATTGACAGCTGATAAGTTTTATCGTATCGTATTGTCTGTACTGTAAGAGGCTACTTATCTGTTTTTTCGTAAAAATATGAAAATGATTCGTTAGCTTTAGTTCTGCAACTCCAAATATAGTTTTTCAACTTTCTCTCTTGCCCAAGGGGTTCGTCTTAAAAACTTAAGGCTAGATTTAATCGATGGGTCTCGAATAAAACACCCAATATTTATGTGCATTCCCATTTCTTCCCAGCCAATTTCTTTCACTAAAAATTCTATTATGTCGGCAAGTTTAACGCCATGCAACGGGTTGTTGATTTGTACTTCTGGTGTTTCTTCCATGCTATTTGTCTTTTAATTTTGATTCTCTAGACTGAAGCCTATAGTTTCTTAGGAATTAACACAATCTATGACTTTAGAATCCAGTACTGATGAAGCTGTAGACCTTTCTAAAGTAAATTCAGATGTTTTAGATTTACTTAAGTCTCATCTGAATTATGAGGATGATTTTGTTCGGGCACTTTCGTTTCACTATTCAGCTTTCTTGAGAATGGTAGAAGCAGGGAAGCAAGGAGGGAGTTCATTTAAAGATACTGAGGTGGAGCGAGCGACTAGGAAGGCAATGGCGGATCAGCTAGTGATTGAAAGAATGCGGCAATTCCCTGATGCCAATAAACGCACCAATATTCTTGATGCGTATGTGGCTTTGGTTTCAGAATTTGAGGCTCAGCCTACGTGGACGATTTCAGTTCTTACTAAGCGTTTTCACCTAATGTTGATCGCAGCTACGGGAAACACCCTTTCTGACTAATCAAATATAACTCGTATTATTTGACCATCTTTTATGAGCACTTCTTCAGGGTCTGTGAATAATATGTCATCAACGTAAATGCTCACGGCACCAGGGCCAGATGAGAAATTACATTGATCTCCATTATTATAGTCTTCAAAATTTTCAGCGCTAATGTTTATGTCTGAATTTTTAAAGAAACTAGATAGTGTTACGCTTTTTTCGTCTAAAACAATACCTTCCACATGAACTAGTCCGTCATTGTGTCCATGGGTGAGTGTGTGGCCTTGTTCGTCGTCAAAAACAACGGGGTTCCCACACGCTTCATAGCTTATTTCAGCATGCCAGTGAACGGGTTCTGTCGCTGAAAGTGCAGGAGCATCAGGGGTGTTCATTATTGCACTGATTACGCCAAACCCCATTAGTAGAAGGAAAAGTCCGATCCCTCCGTAGGTTAAAATGGTCTGGAATGTTTTGTTCTTAGAAGACATAATTATTTAATTTTATTGATTATTTTCTCTAGACTGGTTTCAATCCGTTTGGCCAATTCTCCTAGTTTAGGATTGTCGATCATGGACATAGCAACGGAAGGTCTAACGGCACCGACCTGAACGTGTCCGTCTTCACTTTTGTAGATAATGACATTGCAAGGAAGAAAGAGTCCAATTTCTTCTTCTTTTAATGCTGCTTTAACCGCTGTAACGGTTTCATCAAATGAAGTCATGCTCTTGGGTTAGTGTGTAAGCTTCTGGGCCTAGATCTAGATCCATTTCTAGCCAGATTTTCACTTCTGGCTGAACTTCAAGTTCAGGATCGGTGAGTAGGCTTACTGTTTTGAAGAATACGCCTTCAGGTTCTTCGTGAAGGTTGGGGTCAAAGTAGACAGTGAGAATTCCAGTGTCTCCTTTTACAAAATCATTTTGAGAAATTTCCGCAGTAGTGCAGGCACAACTTGTTGGAACTGCGGTTACGGTGATTGCTTCTGTGCCTAGGTATTGAAATTCAAATTCATAGGAGTTGATTCCACTACTTTGCTTAACAATTCCAAAGTCATATTCCGTTTCCTCAAAGACAAAATCATCATTACTGTAAAGTTCTTTATATTCAGCGTCGTAAAGCACATTAGCAGTGGTTTTCATTTCCATGTCACCTGCACTGGCGCTAGAAAAAAGTGTGATTGATCGTGAAATAACACCAACGGCATCGGGTCCATGAGCCATTGGGTCAAAAGCAACTTCTACCTCAAATTCTTCGCCAGGTTTTACTGTGTAAGTCCAAGGCTCATTTCCATGCATTCCAAATGTTGGAGACATACTTCCATCTGGAAGTTCAATGTAAGAGGAAGTGCACATGCAAGATGTCACGGCACCTGTGAGAACGAGATCTTCATTGCTGTCATTTTTGAAGTGGAATCCATGTTTTACATCGCCATCATCAATACTGATGTCGCCCCAGTCGTAGCTTAGTTCATCCAGAGAAAGTATGATTCCGCTATCTGTAATTTCTTCCGGGGGAGTTGAAGTACAGGCGCTTAAGAATAAAGCTAGTAGTCCCGTAATTAGTAGTAATTTTTTCATATTTAAAAAAGTTTAAGCATTAATAACCTGAGATCTTAGAGCTTCATTCTAGTTGAAAAACACCGCGGGAGAATTTATGAAATTGATAGAGGGTGTAGGAAGTTTGAAAGTTTGGCTTTGGATTGAATCCAAATAGTACGGCAGCAAAAATAAGTAAAAATACACCAGGCAGCGAAGGGTACAAATTAAAAAATACAGCTGAAATATCATCGCTTTGATGGGCAATGGCTTGGTCTTCACAGCATTCACTGGGAGTGCTGTGTGCCATTGCACCGCTATTTAAGGTTTTTGCCATGAATCCGCTGCTGCAAAAAACAGTAGCGATCACTCCTAGAAAAATTAATATAGCGATTGGTTTTCTCATTTCTGTCTGCTGTAAATCGTGGATAGATTACCAGTATTGTCCGGAAAGTCATGCTTTAAATCGTTTTAACCGGAGTGCGTTGAGAACAACTGAAATTGAGGAGAAAGCCATGGCTGCTGCAGAAAACATTGGATTGAGTAATCCTAATGCGGCGACAGGGATTCCTACTGAATTATAGATGAAAGCCCAGAATAAATTTTGTTTGATGTTGGTGAGCGTAGCTTCAGAAAGACGAATTGCTTCAACTGCTTTGAGTAGATCTCCTCTCACAAGTACGACGTCACCACTTTCCATAGCAATATCAGTTCCGGTTCCCATGGCAATTCCAACGTCTGCTTGTGCAAGGGCGGGGCTGTCATTGATACCATCTCCAACCATGGCGACCATTTCGCCTTTTTCCTGCAGTGCTCTTACAATTTTCACTTTTTCTTCAGGATCTATTGAGGCGTGAAATTCATCGATTCCAACTTCTTTTGCAATCATTGCAGCGACGGTTTTATTGTCACCTGTGATCATTACAGTCCTGATTTTTTGCTCCTTAAGAAGTGCAATAGCTTGTTTTGAAGTTTCTTTAATGGCGTCTTGTACTCCAAAGTATGCGAGTATCTTTTTTGAGTCTGCGAGTACTAAAATGGTTTGTCCTTTTTCTTCAATTTTAGTGAGTGTGGCTTCGTGCTCTTTGAAGTTAAGGTTCAATTCTTGCATGTATTTTAGGCTTCCCATGTAGGCACTTTCTCCGGCAACTTTCCCGGTAATCCCTCTGCCTTTAATACTTTTTAAATCAGTGGTTTTAAGCTTATGGTTAATGTTTTTTTCATTAGCATAAGTTACAACGCTTTTGGCCAAAGGGTGTTCAGAAAACTCTTCAAGTGCGAGCGCCATTTTCAAGTTTTCCGCTTCCTTACCAGCAAGGTTTCCAAAGCTAATTACCTCAGGGTGTCCCTTGGTAATGGTTCCCGTTTTATCAAAGCAGATGGTTGTGACCTTATGCATCTTTTCTAGACTTTCAGAATTCTTCAGTAAAATTCCCATTTTGGCACCTTTCCCAGAACCAACAACTATCGAAATAGGGGTTGCTAGGCCAAGTGCACAGGGGCAAGCAATGATCAAAACACTGACAGTATATATAAGAGCAGTAGACACATCTCCACCAATCAAAAACCATGAAACAAAGGTGATACTTGCGATTAACAGCACTCCCCAAACAAAGTAACCCGCCACAATGTCTACTAGTTTTTGAATGGGTGCTTTAGACATTTGAGCACTCTCTACCAGCTTAATAATTTGAGCGAGCATGGTTTCTTTCCCAATCTTTGTGGCTTTCATTTTAAATACGCTGTCTCCATTGATTGTGGCTCCAATGACATTCATTCCCAGTGATTTTTCGACAGGCATACTTTCACCAGTGACCATGGATTCATCAATGTAAGAGCTGCCTTCGCTGACTTCACCATCTGTGGGGATTTTTTCACCTGCTTTCACAAGTAAAATGTCTCCCACTTGAATTTGATCAGCGGGGACGTCCTTAACTCCATTTTTAGTAACTTTATGGGCTACTTTTGCCGAAAGTTGCAGTAGTTTTTTGATAGCTTCACTAGCACGCCCTTTAGCCATGGCTTCCAAATATCGTCCAAATAGGATGAAAGTTGCAATTATCGCAACATCCATAAAATATTCAGCTTTTTCTGGAGTGAAAAGTACATTGTAGCTTGAATATAGAAAGGCAGTTCCGACTCCTAGTGAAACAAGAGTGTCCATTCCAGGACGACCTTTTAGCAGACCAGGGATGCCTTTTTGAAAGAAGCTTCTCCCAGGAAATACTAAAATCATTAAAGACATAATTAGCATGAGAACGGGGCCAGATTCTAGCTCTAAACCAAAGCTTAGAGTCAAAATAGGAACCGCTAAGATGAGTGAGAAAATAAATTGATTGCGACGAGTTTTTATACCTTTTGATCCGTCATCTTTTGCGTGCCCTGAATGGTCGTGGTGTTTAGGTTCTTCTTTCAGAGTGGCCCTGTAGCCTGCTTTTTCAACAGTGTCTAAAAGGTCCTGATCTTTTAGCTTTTTAGCATCATACTTTACGCTAGCCATTTCAGTAGCAAAATTGACTCTAGCTTCTTCAACTCCATCTAAAGCGTTGAGATCTTTTTCAATATGAGCCACGCAAGATGCGCAGCTCATACCAGAAATACTTAAAAGTGTTTCTTTATTCATTATCTTCGTTGTCAAAATACATCATTTCTTCCATTTCACTATTAGCCCATTCGTATCCATTATGTCCGTCTACCATTTGATACCAACCAGCCATAGCAAGCTGAGCGGTTAGGAGCATTCCAAGAATCCCAAGTCCTAAACTAGCCCAAACTACTTTGAGGAAGTCTTTTTTAGAGGCGTGTTTGTTGAGCCATAGTAAGGCAGTGACAAAGCCAAAAAGAGCGAGGCCTAAAAATAGCCAATGAATGTGAAGCCAGAGCCATGGTCCGGCAGAAGTACTTGAGTACATCATAGTGAGGGGGTAAAAAATTATTTCTTTGAGGCTTTGAAAGCCATGATTAATTCGTTGATTATTTTTTTATGTTGTTTCTCGTCATTACTGGAGAAAGCTTTTTTACCACAGGTTTGAAGGTGGCTTTCTAGAATGTTTCCGGAAATGGAAGTGAGTAACCCTTCCACAGCGCGAATCTGTTGCAATAAGTCCATGCAGTAGGCTTCATCTTCAATCATCTGTGAAACTTTTTTGAGTTGGCCGATTGCTTTTTTACTTCCAGTGAGTGCTTTTGACTTGTATGGGTCTATCATTTTGCCTGTATTTAGGTACCTACTACCTAGGTTATAGGTTTGAAGATAGGTGGTCAAGCGATTGTGTAAGTGTAATCAAGAGTCATCAGAGCCTGAAGAATCAGGTAAGGGGTGGTCGGGTCAAATCCAGGAGGCTCTTGAATTGAATAAAAAGAATGGGGATAATCGTTGACTTTCTTATTCGGAACGATTATTAATAGTGTATGGACAAACACATTATTCAATCGCGAATTAATTACTTCCGTGAAACCTGTCGGAGGGAGGGGCAAAGGCTTACTTCACAAAAGCAGGAAATTTTTCGTGTTTTGGCTTCTACGGTGTCTCATCCTACAGCGCAGGAAATTTTTGAGGAGGTTCAAAAGGCATTTCCAAAAATATCTTTTGCAACGGTTTATGACAATCTTCGCAAATTCAAAGAACTGGAATTGATTAATGAAATGAATTGTGGAGAGGGGTGTAGTCGTTTTGATGCTAATATGGGTCAACATCATCATGCTATTGATAGAAAAACGGGCAAAGTAACGGATGTTATCTTGTCTGCAAATCACAGTATTCCTATTCCTAAAGAACTGGAAGGGGAGAAAATTCGTGACATTAAAATTACTTATTTCGTTTAAATTGAAAATTATGAATTCAAAAACAATTGAAGGTTTGGGCCAAGTTTTGGCGAGTACGTATACCCTCTATTTGAAAACGCAAAATTTTCATTGGAATGTGACGGGACCTTTCTTTCAAACTCTACATTTGATGTTTGAAGGTCAATACTCTGAATTGGCACTGGCCAATGATCTCATTGCAGAACGAATTAGAAGCCTGGGGGCTTTTGCTCCAGGAACCTACAAGGAGTTTTCAGAACTTAGTTTTGTGAAAGAAGAAGAGGGGCATTTCCCCGCTGAGGATATGGTGGCGAAGTTGCTTGCTGATCATGAGGTTATTATTGCCTTTTCAAAAAAAATGATTGAAGTTGCAGCAGAGTTAAAAGATGAAGGAACGGTGGATGTGCTTACTACTCGATTGAGTGAGCATGAAAAAACAGCGTGGATGCTACGGAGCTTTTTAAATTAATAATTATTTTAACCCTTATAAATTATGAACTGTCATAACGATGACGAATTTCAAACAGTTCTCGGCGTAGGACTTCCTGCACCAGAATTCACTGCACCTGCCTTTCACAAGGGAAGTGTAGATATAAAAGTTTCACTCGAAGACTATCGAGGGAAGTGGGTGCTTCTTTTCTTTTACCCTTTGGATTTCACTTTTGTGTGTCCAACGGAACTTTACGAATTGACGGCACTTCAATCAGAATTTGAAGCAGCTAACTGTCAAATTCTTGGAGCTTCAGTTGATTCAGTTTTCTCTCACCAAGCATGGGCTGAAAAAGATAAGAAGATTGGAGCAATTGAATTCCCCATTATTTCAGATCTTAGCCGAGAGGTATCTTTTGACTATGGAGTGCTTCACCAAGAAGGAATGAGCCTACGAGGGGCGTTTATCATTGATCCTGATGGAATCCTTCAGTCAATGACAGTGAACAACCTCAATGTTGGACGAAACGCTGAAGAACTACTTCGATTGGTTAAGGGCTTCCAAACGGGAGACCTTTGTCCAGCAAGTTGGGACACAGGAAAGGACACATTAGGAAAAGCATAAAGTTTTTCACAAAAAAAAGAGCCTCTTTGTTGGGGCTCTTTTTGACTGTTTACTATTTGTATTGACCAAATTTGCAGTTTTTATCTGGTTTGAGAGCAGTGCTTGTCAGGTGGGGATGAGGTATTGACCTTGCTATTTGACAAGAAATAGTGTACTTTTGGCCCGGTTTGACAGTTTTCTCTTCCCAGAATTGCACAGTTTAAGGGGGACGGCGGTTAGACAAATTACCTTTAAACTCAAGACACATGTCTAAAAAATTATATATCGGTAACCTCTCATGGGGGGTTGCTACAGAAGATCTTCGTACTGCTTTCGAGCAATACGGTGAAATCGAAGACGCGATCGTTATGACTGATCGAGAAACTGGACGCTCACGAGGGTTCGGATTCGTAACTTTCACAAATGCTGAAGACGCTGAAGCAGCGGTTGAAGCAATGCATGAAACAGAACTTGATGGACGTCCATTGACTGTAAATGAAGCTCGACCAAAACGAGAATTCTAATTAAAAACTAGATACTTTAAAAAGAACTACCCTCTGTGCATGGGTGGTTCTTTTTTTATAAAGGGAAAAAACAGCTAAAGCTGGTTCCTTGTTTGATTTTACTTTTAACTGAAACGCTTCCGCCGTGGGCTTCCATGACTTCCTTTACGATTGAGAGGCCAATTCCAAGTCCTCCTGTTTTACGAGAGCGAGATTGATCAGCACGATAAAAGCGTTCAAAAAGATGAGGTAAGTCAGATTGTGCAATTCCTGGACCTTCATCTGTGACTTTTAATATGAGAGACTTATCTTTTGTCTTTAAATCAATTTTAATCAGACTGTTTTTAGGTGAATATTTTATTGCGTTGGTGAGTAGGTTTTGAAGAACTTGAACAATCCGATCTCTATCAATATTCACTAAAGTTTCTTTGCTGGCGTTCTTATATTTAATAGTGATGTTTTTGTTTTTTACTTGTGGTTCCATTTGAGTGATTACTTTTTGAACTAATTTACCTAAATTGACTCGTCGAGTTTTAATTTCAAAATTTGGGTGTTGAATCTGAGCCAATTCACGCACTTCATTAAGCATGAGTGTGAGCCGGTCAGTTTCCTCAGACATAAGCTTGAGGGTGTCTGATTTTTTCTTTCCTTTTATGAGGCCATCATTAATGGCTTCGAGATAGCCTCGAATATTTGTGATAGGGGTCGCCAATTCATGAGCTACATTTGTAATGAGTTCTTGTTGTAGTTCGTGGTTTTCTTCTAGAGACGCCGCCATGGTATTTAATGCTTTGGTGAGTTCACCTAATTCGTCTTGGCTTTGAACTTTCACGCGACGTTTGTAGTTTCCTTTTGCGATTGCCTTGGTGGCTTCAATTAATTCAGTGATCGGATTTGTGAAAACAACAGAGACTAACAAGCTAAGTAATATAGCGAGTACTCCAGCAGCAATAGTGGTGTAAACCAAAGACGATTCTAGGGTTTCAAGCAGTCGGTTGTCTCCTCCGGGTGGGGGGCCATGACTTTCAAAATCACCCATGAAATTTCTAACATTTTTTCCTAGAAGAATTTGAGTGGTCCAGCCCAGCATGAGCAAGGAAACAAAGACAATTCCTGCGTAGCTGAGAAATAGTTTTAGTCGGATTGAGACTCTCATGATTGTTCTTTAAATTTATAGCCCACTCCAAATACAGATTGAATGTAGAGAGGGGTTTTAGGATTGTCGCCTAATTTTTTACGAATATTTTTGATGTGGGCGTCAATGGTGCGGTCGTAAACCAGAGCTTTGGAATCGTATAATAATTCCATGAGTTGATCCCGAGAGTAGACACGTCCAGGGTGACTAGCCAAGAGGTGTAAAAACTTAAATTCCAATGCAGAAAGTGTGAGTGTCTCGCCGTCTAATTTTACGCT
The DNA here is from genome assembly GCA_047635955.1 of Oceanicoccus sp. Lineage (GTDB taxonomy): Bacteria > Patescibacteriota > Gracilibacteria > UBA1369 > 2-02-FULL-48-14 > WFTC01. The sequence goes on along the minus strand of JBLIGW010000002.1, from coordinate 21,797 downwards.
CATTTTTTCTGGATTGATTTCAAGTTTACCTTCATGAATTGAGCTTTGGATCTCCTGAACTGACTGACTTCGTCTTAAAATCGCTTTGATCCGTGCCATGACTTCTTTGGGGCTGAATGGTTTACTAATGTAATCATCGGCGCCAAGTTCTAGCCCAACCACTCGTTCGATTTCGTCTGACTTTGCGCTCAAAATAAGCACTGGTGTTTGGTGAGTTTTTCTCAATTCACGCAATATATCGAGGCCTTCCATTCCAGGCAACATACGATCCAATAGAATGACATCAGGATTGGCTTCCTGAGCAAGTTGCAAGCCGTCAGGTCCTGTCTCACTTGTGATGGCTCGATAGCCTTCTTGTTCACAATAGAGCTTCAGTAGCTCTGTGATTTTTTGGTCGTCTTCAATGATTAATACAGTGGTCATAGCTTCATTATAGATAAAAGAGGGGCTTTTAACAGCCCCTCAGTTTCCCACGCCTAATTAGGCTTCGTCGTCATCTTCACGTTCACAGTGTTTTTCACCGTGATTCCCTTTTCCTTCCTGCGGATTTTCCGCATGTTCTTGAATTCGTTCTACTGTTTCGTCGTCATCTGAAGTGATTGTTACAAGAACTCCATCATCAATGAGTTCGACATCGAACTCGACGTCATCATTCTGGGGACCTTTGTTTTCGTCTCCATTTGTGTGACGTTCTTGAATTTTTTCAACGGCTTCTGAATCTTCACTAGTGATAGTGATTTGAACTCCGTCATCAAGATTTTCAATTTCTCGGTCGATGTTTTCAATAATTTCCGGCTTATCGCCTTCACCTTTGAATTCTTCATTTCCGTTGTGACTGGCGTCGGCTGCTTGAGTAGCGATTCCAGCTCCAAAACCCATTACACCAATGGTGAGGGCAAGAAGTCCGGTGCTAAGTAAGTTAGTTTTGTTCATAATATTGATATTTAAATTGAGATTAATTATGGATTTTCGACCGGGCTTTGTGCCTGAATCCGAAATGATTATTGCGCGGAGCTGTGACGAGGAAATGAAAAAGATGTGAAAAACCTGTGATAAGCTGTTTTTATGAAGCGAGCCCTGGTTGTTTATAATCCGATTTCAGGTGTTAAAGGTTGGAAAGATGTTCCACGCACTTTAGTTGCGGAACTTGAGGAACACAATTGGGATTGGGATTGGTTTGAAACAGTTAAGTCTGAGAAGCAGGCTTTGGAGTCTTTTTTGAATACTAAATATGATCGTGTGGTTGTGGCTGGGGGAGATGGGACGGTGGCGAGTGTGGTTGATTTTATGGTGACCCATGACATGAAGGTGCCTTTGATTATTATCCCTCAAGGTAGTGCAAACTTATTGGCAGTAACCCTGAATATCCCACTTTTCCATGTCAGAAAAGCGATTCGTTTTGGATTGAAAAATCCTGGAAAACGAATTGATGTAATGAAAGTGAATGACAAACACATTGGGCTTATTGCTGTGGGGCAAGGCTATGATGTTTTCTTAATGAAAGAAACCACGCGAGCACTCAAACGGCACTGGGGACTTTTTGCTTATGCATGGGTGATGATGAAAACATTTGTCACCTTTAGACGACGGTCTTATGAGATCACTATTGATGGTAAGCGTCATGAGGCTTCCAGTAAGGCGGTGATTGTTTTTAATGCGTTCCCGTTGGCTTATTGGAAAGCAAGTCAGTTGTTTTTGGGAAAGCGAATTATCCCAAATGATGGTGAGCTGAATCTATTTACAATGGGTAAGTTTTGGAGAATTTCAGCTTACAAAGGAAAGAAAATTGTTATCAAAACAAATGACACCAATGAGTATCAAATTGATGGAGATGTTTTTTCTTGTAAAACACTAAGTATTGAAGTCATGCCCAAAGCACTTTTAGTCGTTCATACTAATCGGTTCTAAAACCGCAAATTAGTAACCTGCGGTTTCTAGGTAAGTGTTGTAGTCGTCAATTATGAAATCGTAGTGATCAGTGATGTCCCAGTAAGCGAGTTCAAGATCATTCAAGTTTCCACTTTGTAAAGCACGGAGGCTTCTTTTGGTAGCAGGAAGGAATTTATCTTCTAAGTCTGAATAGAAGTAATTGTACCAATCCAGTACGTAAGCATCATAGATTCCTGGGTCTGGACTATGTGCTTCAGTGAGAGCAGCAAGTTCATTGTAGAGAGTTTCTAGTGCGGCAGTTTGATTGAAGTTTTCAGTGAGGTACGCATCAGCAACAATGTCGATAATAGCTTCAGCTACGTCCATGTCTTCTTTCATATTTCCAATTCCTACACTTGTAGGGTCACTTGGATTCACTACCCAGTTTTCATAAATGTCATAGAGCGTTTCAAGAGTGTCTACCATTTGGTCATGAAGGGTGTAGTAGGCATCCATGTCAGCATAAAGTTGACTTACAAGAACGGCTGATTGAGCAAATGCGTCATCTTTATAGTCTTGAGAGCTTACGTATCGATCCAAAGCTCGGCAGGTTTCTTTGGTACTTTCTGCAGAAGCAAAAATTGCCGTGGCTTGAGCTATGAGGTCTTGTCGTTCTATTTCAGTTAACTCGTAAGAAGGATTGGCAGTACTTACGATTAACCAGTCGTAACTATAGAGCTCAAAAAGACAAGAAAAACTTGGTTCATAAACACCAGGGTCGTAGTATTCAATGTACTCTGTGTAGTAGAAAAGGTCGTACTCAAGGTAGTCCATTGTATCGTAAACATCGTTGATTAAGTCTGAGTATTCATTAAGTGATCCAACGGAGGAATCATAGGTAGTAGAATCGTAAGAGTCGTCATCGTAATAGTCATCATCATAATAGTCATCATCATAATCTGAATCCATACCTAGTTGGGATTCAATCTCTCCACGAAGTTCACTCACAAAGCTTCCACAAGAAGTGAGGAGGAGGGTGAAGGCCAGAAAACTAGCAATGAGATAACGTGAGAGTTTCATTTTTTGGGACTTTATGCGATAAATAAAAATTTTAGTTTTATGTTACCCTCTGTAGTAATGAAACGTCTATCTGAAATCGATGCCCTTAGGGGGCTTGCTGTTGCGCTAATGGTGCTGTATCACTTTGCTTTTGATGGCACTTTTATGGGGGTGTGGGACTTCAATATGTACTCTTGGTGGGTGGAATTGGGTGGAACGTTTGTCCGATTCACTTTTCTTGGTTTGGTGGGGGTGAGCGTGGTGCTTTCGTCTCGGAATTTTACAGGTCAGTTGAAACGTGGAGCTATGGTTTTTGGATTTGGAGCTCTGATCACTTTAGCGACGCTAATTGTTATTCCCGAGTATGCCGTTTGGTTTGGAATTCTTCATTTAATTGGAGTTAGTATTCCGTTGGTCCGCTTGTTTAAAGGCCACCCGTGGATTGCTGCGGCAACGGCCATTTGGGTTGTGAGAATGGGGGAGATTCTTAGTGGAACTTTTGCAGCAACGCCGTGGCTGCTTTGGCTTGGAATTCCTCCTGCTGGATTTGCTTCTGTGGATTACTTTCCAATTTTTCCATGGCTGGCGGTTCCATTGATTGGACTGTCTTTAGGTCATTGGGTTTATGGGGAACGAAAATCCACCCCGTTAAAGATTTTGACTGAGGTCCCAGGACTTACTTGGATGGGGAGGTACGCACTAGCTATTTATGTGATTCATCAGCCTGTGATTATTGCGGGGTTTTGGGTGTATGCTGTGCTTATCGCTTAAACGTAATGAGGTATTGGATTCAATAAGCTCCTGATGTACCCTGAAGCCACTATGAAAGTCATTAAAATCGTTTATAGCAGTTGCGGAGGAAACACTGAGCTCGTTTGCCAGAAAGTGGCGGAGCTCGTGCGTGCCGCTGGACATGAAGTTTCGCTTCATGATGCTAAGTTGTTTGGACCTGAAATTCTCGAGGGAGAAGAGGTTCTTGTTTTGGCCAGTCCAACCTATGGAGTGGGAGAATTAGAACGTTTTATGGCTAAACTCCTGTATAAAGCGGACAAGATGGACTTTACCGATCGACCTTGTGCGGTGATCTCACTTGGAGATGAAAAGTACCATCAAGATTACTTCTTAGAATCCATGAAACTTTTGGCCGTGTATCTTAAGAAGCGAGGGGCTAAGTTTGTAACGGGACCTTTGATGATAGGGAAGCACCCGGCGTCTCATCTTGAAACGACGGTGCCACAATGGACAGAGAGGTTTTTACAAGGATTAAATAAATAGATGAATCGACTAAGAATTAAGATTGTTGGAGCGAGTGGAACTGGTCTTCTGAGTACCGGGGACATACTGACTAATGCCCTTTCTGATCTTGGTTTTTATGCGGTGTCTGATCGTGAATTCCCCTCTGTGATTAAAGGGGGTCACTCTTCTTACACTTTGAATTTAAGTACAGATCCTATTTTAGGACTTTCAGAACAAGCGGATGTCATGATCGCATTGGATAAAGATGGAATGGAAAAATACATTCATGAGCTTAAGGATGGTGGGATTTTGGTTCATGCTTATGAAAGATTTGGAGGGATTAAAGATTTAATGGAAGAATTGGCCGGACGAAATGTTGAGGTGATCAGTGCGCCTGGACGGAAAACAGTGACGGAGTTGGGAGGTCATCATGTGATGGTGAATGTCCTGCTTATTGGAATGTTCTGGAAGCTATTGGGGTATGACTACTCTTTGGTGGAAGAGGCAATGAAAGAAAAATTTGCGAGTAAGCCAAAACTGTTGGCTATGGATCTCATCATTTTAGCGAAAGGTTTTGAACTTTCTGAAAAGAAGATTGATTTTGCACTTCCAAAAAAAGGAAAAGTACGAAAATTCATCAATGGAAATAGAGCGATTACTTTGGGGGCGATTCATGCAGGGTGCCGAGCTTATTATGCTTATCCAATGAGTCCAGCGAGTAGTATTTTGACTTATATGGCGGAGTTGGTCCCTAAAACGGGAATGATTGTGAAGCAGGCAGAAGATGAAATTACAGCGGCTCAGTTGGCTATTGGTTCAATGTATATGGGAACGCGCGCTATGACAGCGACATCGGGTGGAGGTTTTGATTTAATGACTGAATCGGTTTCTTTAGTTGGTATGATTGAAGTGCCTTTTGTAGCGGTGATTGCTCAACGGCCTGGACCAGCAACGGGACTCCCAACATGGACGGGTCAGGGGGATTATCAAATGGCCAAATTTTCAGGTCATGGGGAGTACACTCGATTGGTTCTTTCTGTTAGTAATGCGCAAGATTCTTTTGAACTGATTCAGCATGCGTTTAATTACGCGGAGCTTTATCAAATTCCTGTGATTGTACTGACGGAGAAACAAATTGCAGAAAGTTTGTGGACAGTAGATGAGTTTGAAGAAGGAGCCATTCCCATTCAACGTGGATTGGTTGAAGGAAAGGATCTCGACTCTCTTGAATCAAAAGATCGTTACCGAATCACTGAATCGGGAGTTTCTAAACGGTGGATTCCAGGAAGTAGTGATAAATATTACTTCACAAATGGAGACGAACATTTAGAAGATGGAACGCTGACGGAAGACGCTGAACCTTCGAAAGCAATGATCGCGAAGCGGATTCGAAAAGGAGAAGCTTTGGCCGCAGCTTTACCGGAACCTGTGATTTACGGAGAGGCAAAAGCGGACATCTCATTCATTGGGTGGGGAAGTAGCGCAAACATAATGCGAGACATTGTTGCTCAATTTGCAGCTGAAGGAGTAGCAGTGAATTACCTTCACTACACTTACCTTTTCCCCTTGAAAGTAGACACTTTAACTCAGTTTTTTGCAGACAATAAAAATGTACATTTGATTGAAGGAAACTACACAGGACAGTTTGGTCAGGACCTTGAGGCCCGTGGACACAAGTTTGCCGGGAAGCTTCTCAAATGGAATGGCCGCTCTATTTATCTCGAAGAAGTGACTACTTATATTAACGAAAATCTATGAGTCTCCCTCTACTAAACAATTTGGTGAAATACAAAGACCGGATCACGGAGCTGGAAACAGACAATGTGATTACGTGGTGTAGTGGGTGTGGAAATTTTGGAATTTTGAACGCCGTAATGCATGCTTTGGCGATTGAAGAAATCGGAGTGAAAGATGCGGTGCTTTGTTACGACGTGGGTTGTAATGGGAACGCGTCTCACAATATCAACGCTTATACTATTCATGGTCTACATGGGCGAGTTCTGAGTTTGGCAGCGGGTGCAAAAATTGCGAATCCTGATAAAAAAGTGATCGCGTTTGCGGGTGATGGAGCAACCTTTAGTGAAGGGGTGAATCATTTGGTGCATTCGGTCCGAAACAATTTCCCTTTTGTTTTCGTTTTTCATAATAATGAAAATTACGGACTTACAACGGGGCAACCTTCAGCAACAACGCCTCGTGGAGCAAAAATGAATTCAGCTCCCGAAGGAGTGACGGCTCAGACTATCAACCCTTTGCAATTTGTTTTGAGCTTGAAGCCTAGCTTTGTGGCTCGGACTTACTCAGGAGATATTGAACACATGACCGCAACGATTCAAGAGGGGATGAAGCACGATGGATTTGCCTTTATTGAAGTGCTTCAATCGTGTCCAACCTATAATAAAGAAACGCCGGACGAGTGGTACGCAAAAAATATGAAAAAAATTGAAACCGTGAAGGATTATGATCCTACGGATATCTGGGCAGCGCGTCGGATTGTTGAAGATGTAGATAATATTTTCCATATTGGACTGCTTTATAAAAATGAGAAAGCGGTGGACTTTATGTCTTTGCAGCCTCACCGGGAAGGGCGAAAGCCAATCGTGGATGAAGTGGAACATGTGAGTGTTAAGGGGATGTACTGATTCACAAATCATGATAGGCTAGAGCTAAATTTAACGCTCAATCATGAAACGATCATTACAGTTCAGTTTAACGGCTCTTATCCTTAGTTCGCTGCTTTTAAGTAGTTGTGGGGGTAAGGCAGATTTGGGACAACACGCCAGTGATAGCGGGCTTATGCCTGAAGCTTTTATTCCTGCTGAAGTGGGATTGTTCACTTCGTATTCTTTGCGAGATGATGGTCAATATGAGGCCATTCAAATTCTTGAAGAAAAGTTGGGATCAGAAGGGAAGTTCGCAGAACTTTTTGCGGCTCAATTAGACGCTCAATATGAAACAGAAGGAATCACTTATGAAGACGATATTCTTCCTGCATTAGGAGATCGATTCCGAGTGGTCTTTGGTTCTCGACCTGGGACAGAAGATGTTGATGCTTTTACGGTAGTTACTTTGGCTGATTCTGACAAAATGAAAACAGTTTTTGATGTGCTTGTTGATCAAGAAGTGATCGAGTATAAAAAATTGAGTAGTAATGACTCTTATGTGAATGAGGAAAATGACTTTTATGCTGCCATTCATGACGATCTACTTTTGGTAGCGAATCGGCCTGAAGGTTTAGTTGAAATGTTGGACCTGGAAGAAGAAGATAGCCTGTGGGAAAATGAAATCTTCCAAGACATTATGCAAAAGGTTGATTCTGATTACGTTTTCTTTGGAGGGCTTTTCCCAAGTTTGATGGGAGAAGAATTGAATCTTCCTGCTGGATTTGGAGTGAGTGAAATTCCTGATGTGATTATTCAACAGTCGATTGTGGTTCGTGCAGAAGAAAATGGACTTCGTTTTGATGCTTATATGCTCGCAGATAAAGATGCAGCGAAGGATTCAGACATATCTTTTGATATTGTTCCAAAAGAACAGCCTTACTTGATTAGTGAAGTTCCTGCTGATGGTTTGATGGCTTACGTTGAATCTTATGGTCTTGAACAAACCTTCACTCAAGCAAATGCTTTGGGTGACAGTGTAGAAGGATTAGATGAACTAAGTGCGATGGTTCAAAATTACTTTGGAATGGACTTCGAAGAAGAAATTCTAAGCTTTATGGATAAAGGATTTGTAATGTCTCTTCACCAAAATGGTAATGGAGTGATTCCAGGTCTTACATTTATGTTTGATGTGAGTAGTGACTCTGAAAATGCAGAAGCATTTTTGACTAAGTTAGACGGTCAAATCAGTGGGCTTCAAATTGTTTTTGATCAAAGTCTTCCTGGTGTAATTCAACGGAGCAGTATTGATTTAATGGGGGAAAAGATTCAACTTATTGAACTCGACCTTTCTGCAATTCCTCAAGGGGAAGGGACTGGTCCTTTGCCTGCTTCGGTAACCTCAAGTGAGGTTCAATTGCTCTTTGGTGTAGTGGAAGATCGATTGATTATTAGCACGGCAAGTGTGTGGGGAGAAGAAGGAACAGAAATGATTGCAGACAGTGAGCTCTACCTTTCTCTAAAAGATGAATTGGGTGACGTTGATCAAGGTCTGGCTTTGCTTGCCCCTCAAGGAGTATCCGAATTTTTAGAAAGCATCACGTCGCTTCGTGAACAGTTGGGGCTTGCTAATAGTGAAGAAATTGCAGGTATTGAAGAGTTACTCAGTGGATTCAAAGGATTGATCGCTGCAAGTAAAACGGAGGCTTATGAAAGTCACTTTGCTGGATACCTAATGATAGATTAGGTTTTGAAATTTCTCTTCGACTCCCAGGAGCACTCGGGGTCGGCTCATGAGCCTTACCAACTCGCTTCCTTAGTAGTTAGCGAGTCTCAGAGAAGTTTCAAAACCAAGGGGGAGGCACAAATAAAAAATATATGACTCACAAAGTCCTTATTGGCGTTCTCAGTTACAACGATCTCCATTACCTAAAGGAAAGCCTGCCGGTGGTGGAATCTTTGCGTCAGAACTTGCCGGCGGATGTGATTGTTTTGGATACGGCTCATAATGATGAGGTTCAAAAATTTCTTGAAAAAGAATTTCCTGACTTTGATTATGTTCGGCATGAAGAGGGGAATATTGGTTATGGAAATGCTTACAATGAAATGCTCAGACTTAAGCCAGGGCATGAGTTTTTCTTGGTTTACACCAGTGATGTGCTTTTGCATGAACCGACGGTTAAAAGCTACGTAAAGCGAATGCATAAGGACAAAGATCTAGTCATGTGTGCGGGGAAGATGCACTTTTGGGACTTTGAAGAAAAACGCAAAACGCAGCTCATTGATACGCTTGGAATTATTGGTGAAAAGCGACATCACTTTCATGAGTTGGGAAGTGGGGAGCGTGACGAAGGGCAGTATGATAAAAAATTAGATTCTGTATTTGGAATTAGTGGAGCGGCCTACCTGTTAAGAACCAGTGCGGTTTGGGATTTGCATGGAAATAATTGGCAAATTTATGACGATAGAATGTGGATGTATAAAGAAGATGTAGATTTGGCTTATCGGTTTCGGTGGTTGGGTAAGAAAATTAAAGTTTTTCCAGAAGTCTGGGGTTGGCATGCGAGAACGGTTGCTAACCGAGAAGGGCAAAGCACGGCGGCGCTTGCGAGAGCAGACGTCAGTAAACCTGCTTATGGTCGTATGCACTCGTATCAGAATCATTTACTGATGCTGAAAAATAATTTCACTTTTACCCTCGGACTAGGCGTGATTTTACGAACATTAATTTATGAAAAGCTCAAAGCCATATTCATGCTCTTTCGTCATCCAAAAGTCTTTCTATCAGGTCTGAAAACATTGCTTTTCGTGCCTGCTCAGCGTAGTGATAGAAGGGTGTCAGCACAAACTATTCGTAACCTTCTTCGTTAATGGATCTTTCGATAATTATTTTGCATCACGGTAATCCCAAGGCAACAACAGCCGCGCTAACCGCGTTGAATAAATCTTGGCTTCCAGAAAAAGTGGAAGTTTTTGTAATCAATAATGGACGAAAAAATTGTAATTCTGAAATTCCTTTTGATCCAAATCCTAAGTTTGATTTGCGATACTTTGAGATTCCAAATAAGGGATACCCACAGGGTAATAATTTTGGAATGGAAATGGCAAAAGGGAAGCACCTTTGCATACTCACGGATGTGGTTATTGAGAAAAATACGTTCAAAAAACTGCTTGGCTATCTAGATGAACACCGGCATGTTGGGATTGTGGCGCCTCGTTTGGTTTATGAGAATGGAGACGTGCAAGACAATTTCCGTGTTTTCCCACGATGGACTGATCTGATTATTAAGAGAACTAAATTAAAAACTTTCTTTAAACGACACATGCGTCGTTATCTTATGTGGGAGAAAGATACTGAGGTTTCAGAAGCAGTCGATTGGTTGACGGGAGCCATGCAGGTTTTCACACGAAAGTGTTGGGATTCTATTGGCCCTAAGGACGAGAGATACTTCTTGTTTATGTCTGACATAGATATTTGCCGAACAGCCTGGGACGCGGGCTTCGGTGTCCATTTTGTGGGTTCCACTCAGGCGCTTCACAATGAGTCACGGCTTTCTGGTGGAGGAATCAAGGATTTCTTTAAAAAGAAGGTGGTTCGTATCCATGTTCGTGACGCTATCAAGTATTATTTGAAATACAAAAATAAGCCGATACCTAAACGAGCACCTAGTGTGAGTCGGTGGAGCTGATGGTTATAGTGATCTTGCAGAAACAAGCGGCTTTGGCTACAATGCCAGCGTTGTAGAGCCATCGTATAATGGTAGTACAAGGGTCTCCAAAACCCTTAGTGTGGGTTCAATTCCTACTGGCTCTGCCAAATACTTACGAAAGCAAAACCTAGCGGTTTTACTCTCGTAGGCTCTCTTTTCCCTATATCGTTGTTCGTCATCAGAGCTTCGCTAGGGCTCGTCTTTTTTTGTCAGCTGGCAAAGCCACTGAAAAAAGACTACGCATGCTCAGTTCTTCTTCCTCACATTGTATATTTGCCATCTCTTCGTTTGCACTCTAGCGAGAGGGGCTTTTCACGTGTCTGATGAGCTAAACTGTAAAGATTGTTCAGGTTACTGGATTTTCACTTATGGCTAGTTTAACTGCTAAATAACTTAGGACACTGCCCATGAATCGTTGTTGGAATTTGATCCAACGAGGAGAGTTTTTTAAAAAATTTGCACATTTTGCAGCCCCAAACACAATACAAAAGTTTACCGTTGCGCTGATGCTCAGTTGAATCAAGCCAAGGGTTAGACTTTGTCCAAGAATGTATCCAAGTTCTGGGTCTATAAATTGTGGAAGTAGTGACATATAAAAGAGCGCCACTTTTGGATTTAAAATGTTTGTAATTAAGCCCATTTTAAATAAGGTGAGTCGAGACTCGGACTTTAGTGATTTGTTTTCAAACAGCTTAGCATTGGGTGCTTTGAATGAATTCCAAGCGAGATAGAGCAAATAGAGGGCGCCTGTCCATTTGATGATGAAGTAGGTAAAGGGGACTGCAAAGAGTATTGCACTTAGGCCGAAGGCCACTAATATAATGTGAAAAATGAAACCGGCAATAACACCTAGCAGAGAGAAAAGACCCGCTGATTGACCGTGGCAGATCGTTCGGGATACAAGGTAAATCATGTTTGGCCCTGGACTTAAAACCATGATCAGTGCAGCAAGTGCAAAGATAATGAGTTCAGAGTTCAAAGTAGGCATATTGTATTTCCCTCATTCTATCGGCCGATTATTTTGTGGTCAATATCACTTTTGAAGTAGCTAGTTAAAAGGTTCGAACATTGTGTACTAGGCTCTGCCACTAACCTGTTATCAGGTGAGAGTTTTGTTGTGTGGCGAGGGTGGTCTAACCTGTAAAGCTAGTTCGATTCCTTGAGTATCTTGACGTATTGGAGAGAAAATGTTATTAATACGTTCTTTCCCAAAAAATATGAGTATTATTAAGCCACTACCAGAACTAACAATTGAGGCCACAAATGAGTTTATTCATGACCTAGAACTAATTGATGGAGACGAATATGCTCGTGCTCTCGAGTTAGCTCAAGCTGCGGATCGTATTGTGCAGAGAGTAGGCATAGTGTATCTCTATTAGGTAATCTAACTGAAAAAATGAAAAAAATTCTATATTTTGTTGTAGGAGTCATCCTTTCTTTAGGGACAACAGCCCTTGCTGCGACTCATGTTTTTACTGATCAAGACGTTTTTGATGATTGGTACGAAGAGTCTGTGATGAACATGTATGAAGAAGGTATTATCTTAGGTTATTCCGATGGTAGTTTTGGTCCTTCAAACAATGTGAATCGTGCGGAACTTGCGGTTATTTTAGATCGTTTTGACGCATCAGTAGATGAATCGATTGAGAATTACTTCCTTGGAAGGATTGATGATGTTGTAGAACAGACCCTTGCGTTTGCAGATTCAGATTATGATTATCTGACATTCTTGATTTTAGCTGAAGCTGGCCTTAAGGAACTGGATGAAGCTCCAGAAGTAATGAGTTCATCAGATTGGAGAGAAATTGAAAGTGCAGATTTACCTGAAGGTTACTCAATTTATGTTGATGAAGTGGCAGAGTCAGGCAATGCATCTTATCTTTATTTTGAAGGAGAGGTCTGTGAAGCAGATACTTGTGGTGAGTATAAGGAGCAGTGGTATGGACCATTTTCCTTATAGTTCGAATATTTGCCATCTCTTCGTTTGCACTCTAGCGAGAGGGGCTTTTCACGTGTCTGATGAGCTAAGCTGATGGTCTAAGCCGTTGGGTAGTGCGAATTTTATGAATCATGCTGTTTGCTATGAGCGACGTTTTCTTTTAGAGTGAAGTTAATGTTACCCAATTTTTGTGGCCCTATTACGATTTGATCCAAAGAAGAATAATTATTTTCTTGAGGCAGGCTGGCCAAGAAAGGGTTCAATTAAGAAAAATGGACTCGCACTTAGACTTGTACAGAAAGGACCAGAAGGGATTGTTCTTGTTAGAGATGTAGTTCATTTAGATTATGACAAAGATCGACTCGGGCAGGGGGTCCAAATACGTATTCCTGAGTTGGGGGATCTTATGTTTAGCTATAAGAAAGTCTTGGGCCTTTTACCCTTGGTAGTACTCATACTTAATGGGGAGAAACTTAAAGGATCAGAAGTCTTAAACAGTGCTCTTGGAGAAATTGCATATATAGGTTGATATTGCATCACTCTCTTCAGAGATGCTGTAGCTCATAGTAGCTTCAAATGGTATTAAATCGGTACTCATCCAACTTTCACTTGAACTTGCTATAGCACTACTTAGAGTGATTCCATCTAAGTCTTGAAGTTCAATAAGCATATTGTTTTCAAATAGCCAATTGCCTGGAGCTTCACCCTGAATGCTGAATGTAGAGCTTACAGTGGAATTTTCCTCAGGATTGGAGATGCTTATACTGTCTTCAGATACTTCTCCCTTGTCTTGGATTGGCTTCTCACCTGTTTCTACCGGAGTACATCCAAATAAAATAATGGTGCTAAGGAGACTGAGTGCTCAGAATTTCTTTTTCATGATATAAAGTTTTTTAAATCTATAAATAATGTTGACCTATTACGGTGTTTTTTTATTAAGTCTCTTACCGTGGCACAATTTTCCGTCTTGGGCTTCCCGATATCTCTTTTAAACGTTGCTTTTCAATTAAACTAGCTTGTTTGTAGGGTGCATTAACATCTTCCATGGTGATGTCTTCTTCTGTAAGAGCGTTTTCTAGGACTACACTTCCATAACCAAATATTCGACTAATTATATTTTGTTTTAATTTTACAGATACAATTGAACCTATATCAAATGTGCGAGTTTGACTAAAAAATACGCCAGTTGTTTTTGATATTGCTTCTTCTGACACAATATAAAATCTATTTAACCAAGCTAAGACTATATAAGAGACCCCCAGCAGGTTAAAAGCTGCGCTTACAAATATAAAGCTCTCGCTTAAACCAACTATTACCATATAGGAAACGAAGACCATTATTAGCTGCCAAAGTATGATTTTGCCAAACAGCTTCCAGACGGTCTCGCGGATTTTATAGTTTTTTCTAAAATTGATATTACTTTTTCTTCGCATTTAATTGTTTACTCTTAAAGAGTCATAGTAACATTTTTCTAATCATTTGTCATGTCAGGTCGTGAAATTGATTAGTTCGAACATCCTGTAAGGCTCTGCCAAGGTCATAAAAAAAGCCTCAAGAGGGTCTCAAGGCTTTTTGGCTGAAGTGATGTTTACAATAATTGCTTAAGGGGTGTTTTCTGTTTCAACTTGGTCAAGTATGTCTTGATCAATACTGATCTCAAGGTCTTCCTCATCAACAAGTATATATCGATTTAGCATTCGCCAAATGATTACGGCTGTTTCAGCACGGTTGAGTGAGGAGCTTGGATTGAATTCATTGTATGGGGTGCTATTGCTGGTCCCATTCATAATGTCGAAATAGTCTGCTACTCCTATCGCATAAGCGTATTTTGTAGCTCTATCTACATCAGAGAATGTAAGGGCGGCGAAGCCATCATAAAAGTAAGTTTCGAGTTCGTCTGCATCCAGGCTACTGTTGTGTGAGAACATAGTGACAGCGTGTGCTTTCAAGACAGCACTTGTCAGCAATTGAGCTGCTTCCGCTCGGGTGATCGTTTTGTCTGCTTGAATACTATCTTCAGATAGAGTGATGTCCTCTAGCCAAGAATTATTTGCTGCAAAACATAATGGTTCGTAGGCGTAATGAGTTTCATCCAGATCCGAATAGATGTCACAATCGTAGGTTTCGATGGCGGCACTCGGGTTGAGTCCTGTAAAGGGTATGAGTCGGTACAGCAAGGTAATGAACTGCCCGCGAGTCACATTGTCTGCAGGGCCAAAACTTCCGTCTGCGTAACCCGTCATTATTCCCCTTTCTTCCAGAATAGCAATGTCTACCGCAGCCCATTCTGGTACTTCATCTGAAAATCCGAGTGTCACTTCTACTGAGTCAGGAACGTTGATAGTGGCGCTTGTTTCGTCATCTCCTGATACGGCGGTGAGGGTGAGTTCACCCGGTACATCACCAATATAAACGGTGCATTCAAAGCTGTCCTCACAGTCTTCAAGTAGGACTTCAGTAGGAACTTCATCATCACGGAGGATCGTCCATTCACTTTGAGTGTTGACCTCTCGAGTGTCTTCTTGAGTGTAGCTTAAAAAAGTGTATGAATCACCCATGGTGAGTTCAATATCACTAGGGTCAATGTAGAATTCACCGATTTCATGAGTCTCACTACTGAGCTGAACTATCTCTTCTTCAATTTCAATTGGCTTGTTGTGTACAGAGGCAAGAGAAGCACCGGCAATACCTACAATAAGTAGGGCAATAATAAGTTTGGTCTTTGGCATGGAGTATTGGTTACACTGTGGATGCACTTAACTTAAAGCAAATAATGACTAGCTCCCAATTTCTCAAGAGCTCAAAGTGGGTTTTAATATTGACTATAGTCTCAACTGTTTTGTTGTTCAGTACCTGGTCTTGGCTTGGGTTCGCCTTACCTAAGGCACTTGCCTTGAGTTTGGGATTGAGTGTGTTTTTTGGATTGGTAGTAATGAAAGGGGGACGCTTGGAGTTGAATAGATCTGTGTTTCTTGTGCTGTCTTACTTTCTCTTGCTTACGATCGCAACAATTTTTTCACCCGCGCCCTTTTCTAGTTTAGTAGGAACGTCTAGTGCGATGCAGGGGTGGATGATTCAAATGCTCAGCCTTGCTATATTTGTTGCCGCGCTCACCATGGGGGGGGATCTGTGGAAGAGTCGAGTTTGGCTCTATTTGATGGCGATCGTAAGTGGATACGCACTTATTCAGTGGCTTGGTTTGGATCCCTTGCGAGGCCTATGGATCGAGGAAATGTTCTTATTTAGAAGTTTTTCTACCCTAGCTAACCCCAATTGGTTGGCGAGTTTTTTAGTTCTGGGAACCCCGCTTATTTGGTTGAACTCAAAAGGAAAAGAACGAGGGATGTGGCTCAGTTTGATTGTTTTAGCTTTGGCCACTACCGGAAGCAAAGCAGGGTTTATTGGAATGGGGCTCTTGCTTCTGATGCTTACAGGGTCATGGTGGGCAGCAGCGGCAATTTTACTTCTTGGAGGGCTCAGTCTTTTGATGATTTTTCCAAGTACGGCGTCTCTTCTGAGAAGTATGAGCGCACGGCAAGAAATGTGGATGACTAGCTTTGATGTGATTAGCGCCTGGCCCTGGGGCCATGGATTGGATCTCTACTCTTATGTTTCGTCACCCTTTGCAACACCTGCATTGTGGGAATTCGAATCCTTAAGTTCTTTAGCGACAAGTCCTCATAATATCCTACTCGAATGGCTTGTTGAATTTGGATTTGTGGGACTAATTTTAATCCTCACTGTCTTTGCTTCAATACTCTGGCCTATGCGTTCATCTCCTTTAGTGAAAGGAATATTTGCTTATATGGTGACGCTCTTATTTGGTTTTGAAGTCTTAACAACGGGTATTTTTATGTGGGCCATGATGGGGACGGTGGTTTCTCAACAGAAAGTCTGGCAGGGGAGCGTGCCACGTCGTCCAGTGATGATGACCCTACTCATTTTGTGTTTATTGAACCTAGCTTGGCTGGGATGGAGAAGCGTGGGGCATTGGCATTATGAACAAGCTTCTGAGGCTTTGAGTCAGAACGATTTGGAAAGTAGCGCGCATCATTTTCAGAGAGCGATACAGATTTACCCCTATGATCGAGTGGTTTTACTTGAGGCTAGCGAATTTTTCTTGGCACTTGAGACGGATGAGTTTCACCCTCTTGTAGAAAACTATTTATTGAAATGTGAAGATATGGATCCTGAGTGTCCCATTCTAGAGGCCTGGCTCGCCGCTGAGCAGGGAGATCTTGAGCTTACGAATCAAAAAATCAGGGAAGCCTTTTCTATGAATCCGGCCAGTATTAGAACTTACTATTTTGCTTTGTTGGCCTATGAAGCCCTGGGAGATGCAGGAGCGTATGAAGCGCTTAAGCAGGAACTTTTAGGAGATTTACCCGAGAACTATGACGATGAAGAGACCGAGACCGGACGCATCTTCTTGAAAAACTACCTATGGGTATTTGACTTATAAATGATTGGTTTGAACATTGCGGACGCCGGCCCTGCCACTAGAAGTTTAGAATCACCTCGAGTGTTCCACTTCCACCTCGATCGCGCCGGCCCTCGTAAACACGTAGAACGTTGGGGTGGCTACTGAGGTATTTTTTCAAGAATGGTTTTATGACTGGCATGCCCTTTTTTGAGTGTAGACCTTTTCCAATTATAAATAACACTTTGCTTAGTGCGCGGTCCTCGCATTCTTCGAGAAATTCGTCTGTGAGTGCTTTTACTTGGTCCTGGCGAAGAGAACCACGATTATGGAAGTCGAAACTTTCTTCAGGCTTGCTGAGATTCAGGTGTTATAATTGAGCTATGTTGAAAAATATTTTGAAACTCGGCTCAAAGCGTCTGCTTCAATTTGCAGCCTTATTGCTTTTGATATGGGGGCTCAACTTCAGCATCATAGCGGTGGATTTATGGTTGGTTTTTGCTCGTGAGTTGGGATTCACCCTGCCTTTTCTTAAGTTTCTTTTGATTCTTGCCTGGGTATTCGTGACCGGGCTCTATGTCCTATGGAGACTGTATCAACTGGCATCTTTGGAACTTTTCAAACTGCTTTTTGATGAATTGGCCCCCATGAGAAAGAAGTTCAGCAAAGCCATCTTGATGCAAATTAAGAAAAATATTAATGATGAGAAAGTCAGAAGAGGAGAGTTGATTGATGAGCAACTCCAATCCTTCCCATGGATATTTCGATTCCCTGTGAAGTTGATACTTCAACAAATCCCCATATTGAAACTTATTGAAATTGCCAAACAAGCCTTACTTGAAAAGAATAAAGAAAAAGCCTGTGAAGAATTTGATCGTGAACTTGAAACGCTGATCCAAGAAATTTATTTTGAATTAACGAC
This sequence comes from Oceanicoccus sp., assembly GCA_047635955.1. Taxonomy (GTDB): domain Bacteria; phylum Patescibacteriota; class Gracilibacteria; order UBA1369; family 2-02-FULL-48-14; genus WFTC01. Next base: position 4,042 of record JBLIGW010000002.1, on the reverse strand, counting down.
CTTTAAGTGGCTCTATTGGGTCCTTTCAGTCATGCTCTTAGGGCATGGATTTTTGATGTGGTTGCTTGTAAATTAATAAAATTATAGGTCTATTCCTCTACGATCTTTGCTTCTCAGTAAGTTTCAGAAGCCATTTGAGTATGAAGAATAGGACAATCGCAAAGACATTGAGGCTGACGAATTGAATGAGGTTTTTATTTTCAAAAAAGTAGATGGCAATGGAAGAAGGAACCAAGATACCTGGAATGACATAAATCAGCTTGTGTGACAGGTGTGGTGGGTACTTACGGCGCTGAGCATTGAGAATCTATATCTGGATTATTAATATAGTTTTAACTTGGCACTTGGCCAGAAACGATTTATTCGTTCTCCTATAATTAGGGTTTAGCTAGTATTACTAACCTTTTTTTACATTATGACTAAAGGAAAACTATTCATCGGGCTTGCAGCGGTGACGCTTGTTTTAGTGGGTTCTGCTTATTTTACTTCAAGTGATGATCTACAAGGTAGATTTAACTTTAGCGGTGGACGAGGGGCTAATGAACTTGATACAAAGCCATTTCCTGGGTCTAACTTAGGAGGCGGTGATGAAGATGAAACGGCTGTATTGATGACAGTGAACGAAGACGTTCCTAGCAATATTGACGTAGATGGTTTCACTCTACTTGGGAGTTGGTACGTTTCATATGCTGATGAAGCTGAGCCATGTTATGAATTTAAATTCAAATCTACGGGAAATGATAGTATGAAATTTGGGGATGATTTAACTGATGCACGAATGTATGTGGTTACTGGAGATACAGATTTGGAATCGGCAATTGCCTCAAACAATTACACTTCTTATAGCTCTTTAAGTAGTTTGTACTTTCAGCCGACTTTATCAAGTTTGACTAGCGGTGAAGCTAGATTGGTTTTGGTCTATGGTGAATTAGTTGAAGGAGCAGACGCGACAAATGCAAAGGTCTATATGCGTGATGTATGTGTTTATGACGCAGACTACACAGAATATTCTTGGACTAATTTAAGTGACGATGCGCATTTCTCTATGGAGTCTGACAGTAATGGAATCTATGGAAGCGTAACGTTGAACTACTAATTTACATCTCCACCTTTTCAAATTTATCTAGAGTGCTGCGCTTAACGTGGCACTTTTCTGTTTCTAGTATGGAGTAGATGATCTCCTCAGCGGGAACTTGGTTGCGCTGCCATTGTGAGAAAATAATTCCGCACATTGGGCTAGTGATGCTTTCATGGCGACCCGATTGTGGGTGATATATTTTCCCGATCACTTCGCCGGCATGCACATTGTCGCCGAGTTTAGTGCTGAATTTAATTTCTGCTGCGGTGTCTATTTTGACTCCATAGCGTTCGTGCAGAAAATACTGCTCTTTAGGAAGTTTGATTTCACCGTCCATCATGTCCTTACTTATGAGTATGTTTTGAATGCCCTGCAGGGCGGTTTCAATGAAATCAGGGAAAAGAATTTGCGCACCTCCGGTTTCTACGGTGAGCACAGGAATTTGATGTTTTTGATTTAAATAAATGGCCATCATGTTTTCATGACCTTCTCGTTCTACAATGATTTTAGTCCCTAAAATTTGCCCCATTTTACGAGTGGATCCGCAGGCTTCATTTTTATGAATGCGAGAGTGGGGAAGTAAGACGGAACGCTTTCCGGCGTCGTGAAAGTCCATTCCAAATTCACAATGGGTGAATATTTTTTCCGTGAGATCGGCAGCCATTTGATGCGCCAAGCTTTCAACTTTTTCTAAACCAAAAGAGCGATTCAAATCAATGCCGTCTTCAAAAACTTCTCGTTGCATGTGTGCAAATCCACTGGGATTCAAGAGTGGAATAATTGTGATTTCACCTCGTAAGTGGTCAGCGAGTTTCGTGTCTAGTGCGAGGCTTATAAAAGCTTCGATCACGGCCATTCCATTTATCTCATCACCATGCATTCCTCCAGAAAGAAAAATACTCGGACCAGGCTTGTGTCCCTTAATTTTAAAGTAGGGGATGTCTACTTTTTCGTTTCCAAATTCTACCTTGAGAGAGTGTGCTTTGAGCATGATTTGTTTTCTTGTGACTAAAGTATACAGCAGCTTGTGATAGACTTCATTTGTAAATTAAATCACAATTATGAATGAGCTTAAGCCTTCGGATCTTGATAAGGTTTCAATTGTGCCAAAGGGTCTTGCATTATTGAGTGCTGGGCTTGAACGGTCAGAGGAAGTTTTGAGAAAAACACGTAAATGGATTGAACGGCTTTTGGCTGTTTTCCGTGGAGATATGCCTGAAGAGGTTTCAACGCTGCATGATTCTTTATTGGAGAAATCTTCTGGTTTAGACGAAATGATTGGTGGTTTAGGGGCTTTGTTAAAAGGTGAAAAAATAGATTCGCCGAATGTGGATAATGAAAATTTATTGGACCAATACAATATTAGGGTACGAGATTTCAATGAGGGTTTGGGAGCGGCTCAATCTAATGAATTGGAGACTTTGCAGCATGGGCTTTTGAGTGAAGTGCTTGAAGGTGAAAATGAAGAACTTGTTGAATTAGGGAAGAAGGCGGGAGAGGTGATTGAAGATATGTTTACTGAAGAGCAAAAAATAGAAATTCGTGAATTTGCAGATTTAATTTGGGAAGAACTTTTCCCAGAAAGTAATGTGGATAAGTTTGCTAAATGGGCGTCTGGACAAACAGACCTAGAGAATTATCAAGAAATTTTATTGGCTCCTGCAAATGGTATTGAAGGTGTTTTTTCAGGTGTTTGGGACTTGGTGAGTAGCCCTATTGAGTCTTATGAAGACATGGTGGGGGCGGTAGACACTCTTTCTGGCATGAGTTATGCAGATTTTTGTTCTTGCGTGAAAGTTATGAAATTTCTATATAAAAATATGGATAAGGATGAACTGGTAGCTCCATCGATTTCTTTTATTGTAGGTTCATTATTTATATTTGGAGGAGCATCAAAAGTTTCTAAAGCCCTTGGGGGAAGGAAAATTCCAGGAGCTTTAGTCGAATTACTAGGTTCTATTGGTAGAATCAATAAAGAGAGTTCTAGTTTGGCTCGTGCAAAAGAAATGCCAACTCAATTGATGGAAGAGTTGGATTACGAGCATATCTTGGAGGAGTTGAGAGACTAATTTACATCTTCTCAACTTGCTTTTCAGTGAAAATCACTAGAGCTTTTAAAACAAAATAAAGAACAACGGCAAAGGCATTGAGTGTAAGGAATTGCACTAAGTTTTTACCGTCAAAAAAGTAAATAGCTATAGCGGCAGGCACGAGCATTCCTGGAATTACATAAATTAATTTATATAGTAGTGGAATGATTGTTTCGAAGGCCTGTTTGAACTCTGGATTTCGCATGTTTAGGCGTTTGTTTATAATTAGGAGCATGATATCATAATTACATATGGGATTATTTTCTAAATTACGGGATACATTTACAGGAACAAGGCGTCCAGATCCAAATACGCCCGTGCTTTCTGTGGAAAAATTAAAGGAAGCAATTTTAGCTGTGAATCGTGATAGTGCTCCTTTTGTGATTCGACGTACTGAACACAACGAGCCAGGAGACTTTTTGGCTGAATGGAAAATTGTAGATGCTAAGTGGTATGAGATTTTCGCTAAAGCAGGTCTTAAAAAAGTCTTTAGAATTCATATGAAAATTGATGAAGAAAATAATGAAATTCGTGCGATGGATAGAGAATTTACAGTGAGTTGGAGAGCTGGAGTGCCTCAACTGAGTATTGCAGCCACTGCCTTTCAAGGTCAAAAAATGGAAATTTCTGGAGGAACGGCTTACGCCTTTACTGAAGAGTTTAAACCTGGTCAGGTTTATAAGTATCGTTTTGATACTCGTGAACTTAAAAAACCACTGCATGAAGCAGTTAATGGAGCGGGATGGACTTACCGTGGTGTGATTGCTTTATGAGTTTTCAAGAAAAAATTCAAGCCCTGAGTCAAGCAGGAACTGACAAGCTTCACATTATTTGTGATTTCGATCGAACGCTTACGGACTTTAGAAAGGGGGGG
>JBLIGW010000001.1:0-55092 GCA_047635955.1 Oceanicoccus sp. | reverse complement strand
CAGATGGCTTGCAAGCACTTGAAAATTTAGGTACTGTCAATATTGAATCAAATCCTGAAGAACCAGAAGAGGTGTCAACTGACGAGATGCCAGTTGTAGAACCACGGGCTGAGCCAGAAGAGGCTCCGGTTAAAAAAGGTTTCTTTAACAGTTTATTCGGACCTTCTGAATAAAGGAGAATAATTTAGACTTTAAAAAGCACCTTCTATTAAAACTAGAGGGTGTTTTTTTTTAGAGCATTTGAATTTTCCCAGTCCCAGAGCTACACTCGTCCCAACAATTAACCAAATAGAAATGGATCTCCAAATGTTAGAGTCGACAGCTCAGGCCATGGTTGCCCCAGGGAAAGGAGTTTTAGCGATTGATGAAAGTCACGGAACTTGTACAAAACGATTTGAGGCGTATGGCGTGAAGTGTGATGAAGAAAGTCGACGAGCTTACCGAGGATTGCTAGTTACGGCTCCTGGTATTGAGGAGGCAATTTCCGGGTACATTATGTACGATGAAACGCTTCGACAGTCTACAAATGAAGGAGTGCCATTTCCACAGTTTCTTTCTAGTAAAGGAATGATTCCTGGAATCAAAGTGGATACAGGTGCTAAAGATTTAGCGCTTCATGAGGGTGAAAAAGTGACAGAAGGTTTGGATGGTCTTCGAGATCGTCTTAAAGAATATTTTGACTTGGGAGCGCGTTTTGCAAAATGGCGAAGTGTGATCACTATTGGAGAAGGAATGCCAAGTCAGGCTTGCATCATGGCAAACGCTCATGGGCTTGCTCGTTACGCTGCACTTTGTCAGGAAGCGGGATTGGTGCCTATGGTTGAACCTGAAATTTTGATTGAAGGAGATCACAGTATTGAACGTTGCGCTGAAGTGAGTGAACAAGTCTGGACGACATTGTTTGAACAACTTATTGAACAAGGAGTTCATTTGGAAGGGACTATTCTGAAAACGAGTATGATTATTTCTGGTAAAGGAGCGGCGGATCGTGCAGATGCTCAAACGGTAGCTGAAATGACAGTTAAAGCTTTGAAAGCTCACGTTCCTGAAAATTTGGCAGGGGTGGTTTTCCTTTCTGGAGGGCAGTCTCCAAAGGAATCTACACTTCATCTTGATCTTATGAATAAGATTGGTGATATGCCTTGGCCACTCAGCTTTTCTTACGGACGAGCGATTCAAGGTCCTACTTTAGATATTTGGGCGAAAGATCATGATGCAGTTGAAGCGGCACAGGCTAGTCTTTTTCACCGTGCTCAAATGAACGGATTGGCAGCTCGCGCTGAATATAACCCTGAAATTGATGCTTAAAATGCTAATGGACAAAGGAGCTCCACTTGAGCTCGCGGAATTGTTGCTTGAATTGGCGGACTCAGTTCGTGAGATTTCAGTTGCGATTGTTACAGCTGATACAGGAAAGATTGGAACTCAAAATTCTTTTGGTGAAGAGCAAGCGGTGATGGATGTGAAGTCTGAAGAAATTCTTCAAGCACATATGAAAACTTGTCCGTTTGTAGGTGCGTTTTCTAGTGAAGAAATGGACCACCTTGAGGTGGTTCGTGAAGATGGTAAGTACAGTGTTTATTACGACCCTCTTGATGGATCAAGTCTGTTGGACGTGAATATGGCGGTGGGAACGATTGTTGGAATTTACGAAGGAAATGACGTGATTGGTAAAACACCTGCAGATCAAGTCGCGGCGATTTATGGGCTTTATGGTCCTCGCACTACAATTATGCTTACGTTCGGAAAGGGGACGATGGAGTTCACCCTTCATAATGGAGCATGGGTGCTTACGGATGAATCTGTGATGCTCAATAACGAAAAGAAATACTTTGCTCCAGGAAATCTGCGAGCCTGTAAAACTCGACCTGATTATTATGAATTGGTGAAGTCTTATATTGAGAATCAATACACGCTTCGATACTCTGGAGGAATGGTTCCAGACATCAATCATATCTTGAAAAAGGGAAGTGGAATCTTCATGTATCCAGGGACTCCTGAAAAGCCAGATTCCAAGCTTAGGCTTTTGTACGAATGTGGGCCTATGGCGATGTTGATGGAGCAAGCAGGTGGTTACGCCAGTGATGGCAGCGCATCAATGATGGATAAAAAGATTGAATCATTGGTTCAGACTTCACCTATCTTTCTCGGAGGGAGGGAGCAGGTAGAGGAGGCTGTTTTGGCACTGTCTTAGGAGATCAAGAAGTTTCGCCGTGTTTTTCTACTTTTAGTTGTGTAGTAGCTCTGATGGGCCACTGGGCTTGACAATAAGTCAAAGTCCTGTTAAGGTAGACCCCTAATTTAAAAAACTTATACATGTCTTCTCCACCTCCAATAGGACCTTCTAATAAAGATACTCCTGAACCGGCTGCTCTTATTGCAAGAGAAAAAACGGTTGATTCACTAACTGCAGCGATTAATGCTGCACGTGCTATTACTGGGGCTGGTGATGTACATGATTTATTTAATGTAATTGGACCTTTAGCAGACGCGGATGTTGATACGCTTGCTATTCTTGTTGAACGTTTAAAAACAATGAATATTGTGCTTGAAGAAGGTGCAGACCTTTATTCAGCTCAAGTGGCTTTAAAGGATCCACAAGTGGCTGCACAAAGAGATTTAGGAGCATGTTTGGCTCAAGAATTACGTACTTTAGGAGTTGAGGCATCTGATATTGATGGAAAATCGATTACTGAGCTTACGGCTCGTCTTACTACAGAAGCTGCTCTTCTTATGAAAAAACAAGCTGATAGAACTGAGCTTGATGCTAAAGCTAGTAAAGCTTTTATATCAAGTGAACAAGCGCGCAGAAATGATAGCCTAACGCTTGCAATGAACGCAGCTAGATCGAAGGAGCAAGATGCAAATTTAAGATTGGAAACTAATCATCAGAGTGCAGTTACAAGAGAAGAGGCAGCTCATTACTTGAAGCTTGCACAAGAGGAACTACCTGGTGCTCTTATCCAAGAGGGAGCTTATTATAAAGAAATAGTCACTGCACTTGAAAGAAATGTGGGACTTCTAACTAAGTTTGTTATTCCTGGAGTGACAACACTTGCTTCTGGAGCTTCTGGTTTTTACACTTACCAAGCTTTTGCAAATATGAAAGCGGTATTGGGAGAGGACCTTGGAGGTCTTGATCCTATTGCTCTTGGTGGAGCATTGATCGTGAATGGAAGTATGTGGGCGATTGCTATCGGGCTTCAACTCGGAGTAATTACTATGAACCCTATGCCTAAAAGAATGGATGAGTCTGGAAGAATGCGACGTAAATTATCCCCTGCTGCCTTTGCTGTTATGGGTGCGTGGCTTGGATTTAGTGCGGTTAGTGCGACTTCCAATATTGGTGGTGCAACGGCCTTGAATGCAACCGATCAAGTGGTTTCAGGTGCGTGGCACGATAATGATGCTAAGGCACGACAGTTGATTGAAGATGCAGGAGCTGTAGTGATTGTTGATGTAGACTCTACGGCAACTATCATTACAGAAGTTCAAAAAGAAGGACGTGAACTTGTAATGGAAGCAAAAGGACTATGGACTCGTCCAGGTTCTGATATACATTATGGTTTTGGCCCTCGTTCTAATGCAGAAATGAATCAATTTATTGGTAGATTTGAAGGTGCGGCCTCAGAGATCACTGGATTTGGGAACTGTAATGGCTTAATAGATCTTCAGAGTGTTGGGTTCTGGGTAGCAGATGAACTTGAAGCTGAAAACCTAGCCAATGCTACATTTGCTCCTGGTGTTAGAGAGTTTGGTCATGGGCCTTATGATATTAGTCAAAATATTACTCGTTGTGAGTCGTCTCATCCTGATCGACTGGCGCAATTGGATGCACTAGAGGTTCGACTTAATGAGATTGGTGAATCGATCAATAGGGGTGAAATCCTAGACACTTATGCCATGAACGGTACCGTTCGTGAGTTAAATCCAATTTTACGCGAGCTTTCACAAGAAGCAGGTGTGGAATTAGTTCAACTTGATGAACTTGATCCTCTTGCCCAAGAAGGTGCCTTACTTTCTTGGAAGAATGCAGTACGAACTTATCAATTGATTCAAGGAACACCTATAGAGAATGCAAAACGAATTTCATGGACGCTTCTTGTTCTGAGTATTCTTATGGCAATGATTGATCAAGTAGGTGCGATGGGAGCTGGTTATTCTTCTTACTCTAAAGACCGTCTTCTTACTGGATATATAGATCACAGAAACCGACTTTCTAACCTAAATCGATAATGAGAATTTCTAATACTCCAGAGGGTGATTCACCTCTTATGTTGAATGTGCAAACTGCAATATTTCAACATCTTATGAATCCTCATATTGAGAACTCATGTCTTTGGTATAACCTTATCACTAAAAATGGAACAGATCTTACTGTACAGGAAGAGTTACATAGATTAGTTGCTGCTTGTCTTAAATCTGACAGGTCTACTTCAGAAAAAGATGAGGCTCAACTGGATTTTCAAACTTATATTGTAGATAGTTTTGAATCTACACTTACTCTCTTTGCTGCGAATGGAACGAGTGGTGAGCTTTCAGAAGGAATTAATAAGTTAATTGAAGAACGGACGGCTCTTTCACGACGAGTGAGTGAACTTACAGGGAATGCTAGAGATGCAGTTTTAGATAAAATGCCCAGACTTGGACGTTTGCTCTTAGGTATTGCGCCGGTAGCATTCGTTGGCTACTTTGCTTACCCTTATTTATCAAATCTAGCTAATCAAGCGAGATTTGATTTTGTATCTGGTCTTGAAGTGGGCGCTCGTAATGGAGGAACTTCTACTGTTGATGGAAAAGATTTAGATGGTGTTAGCATTAGTTTTGCATGTGTCTTGTCTGAAAATGAAGAAGGGCTTTCACATTGGGAGCCTATGAATGTTCAAGATAAATGGACTTCTCAAGCACTTGAGCATCCATTTTTTGGAGTGACATTTACTTCAGAGCTTGGGGTGCAGGGGTCTATTGTGGCTGCAGGCTGGGGTACAACAATTGGTTTTACACCAGAACAGATAGATAATAAAATTCCTGAAGCTTTTCATACAAAATCTTATGATATTGATGGTGAAACATTTATCACCCTAGAAACGGCTGGTTTTAAAGAGGACATGATGAGTATTGCTGAGGGGCAAGTATTCACTACTGGTGAGCGCTCAGAAGATGGATATCTTACAGAGTACTATCTCGTAGGTTCTGATGGTGATTTGGCCTGTGCTGGATTGGCTTCAGAGGGTGCAGTCCCTTATGTTGCAGAAGCAACATTGAAGCTTCAATTGGCTGAAAAAAGCTTAGAATACTACATGCCTCCAGGTGAAGAATTGACTCTTTCTGAAGATCATAAAAGAGCTTTTGCCCAATATGGATTGGCTAACTGGTATGAATCTTATTATTCAGGTTTAGCTGAATCACTTAATATTACTTTGGCAAATGCAAGTTCTAGAGGTGTTAAGCAAGAGGCTCAACGGTCATTAGTGAATTACTTTTCAGAACGAACTTTTGAAATAAAGATTCTTGCTGAATTGAATTTTCTTAGTCAAGAATTAGATCCAGAAGCATTTGAATTAATTGTGGAAAACATTTCAGGTTCAGCGACTCACTTGATTGATTTCACGAATACTCATGAACTACTTTCTATTGGAGCAGCTGGCTTGCATCACCCTGGAGCAGCTGGAAGTAAAATTGATTTAGTTTCAGACCTAACAGGGCAGCAACTTGTAAGTACAGCAACTCATGAATACAATCATGCCTTGATTCAAGGACAACTCACAAAAGATCTGGAATTTGATGATCTTCTTAATGAACAAGCTTTCTTCCGTGTGGGTGGGGCTAGGTCTGCGAATAATCTTCTTAATGAAGGGATGACAGAATGGCTTTCTCTTGTGGGTGGAGGTAAGGTTGTAAATCTTGAATCTGATTTACAGCATGTTTCTTACACTTATGATGGACGAGTAAACTTGGTACACATGCTTTATCAAGCTGGTGTACTTAATGATCTTGTTAAAATTTACACAGGTAATCCTGATACTAAATTATCAGAAGCTCATAAATCGGTTATTACTTCATGGGGGTTTTCAATGACTTTCAATTCAGAAACTCAACATTTGGTATCAATATTGTTTGATGTGGTTGGTTTGGAGAACGCATCAAGTAGTGATAACTCTCTTCAAAGAGGTAAACAAATTTATCAGCTTTTGATTGCAGCAAGTCTTGTTGATGATCAGAATGCTGAAGGGCGAGATGAGGTTACTGAGATTGCTGAAACACTTTCTCAACTCATTCAAGACTAATTAGCACTCATAATAAAAAAGACCCTCACTGTATGGTGAGAGTCTTTTTTCCCTTAATATCTTATAGTGGTGGAGGCGGTTGCAGAGGGTTTTGATCTGTTTCCTCTTGTGTCTCCGCTGTTTGATCTGATTCTTCTAGTGAAGGAGGCGGTTGCATAGCAGCAGCTTCTTCAGCAGCTTTTAGTTCGGCAGCTTCTTCAGCAGCTTTTAGTTCGGCAGCTTCTTCAGTAGCTTTTAGTTCGGCAGCTTCTTCAGCAGCAGCTTCTTCAGCAGCTTTTAGTTCGGCAGCTTCTTCAGTAGCTTTTAGTTCGGCAGCTTCTTCAGCGGGAGCTTCTTCAGCAGCTTTTAGTTCGGCAGCTTCTTCAGTAGCTTTTAGTTCGGCAGCTTCTTCAGCGGGAGCTTCTTCAGCAGCTTTTAGTTCGGCAGCTTCTTCAGTAGCTTTTAGTTCGGCAGCTTCTTCAGCGGGAGCTTCTTCAGCGGCAGCTTCTTCAGCAGCAGCTTCTTCAGCGGGAGCTTCTTCAGCGGGAGCTTCTTCAGCAGCAGTTTCTTCAGGGATTAGTTTCCAGTTTTCTGAGTCTTTTGGATCTGCCCACTCGTAGCCATCTGGTGTTCCTTCATCTTTTGATTCAGGTCTATTCTGCCCCCATGCTCCAGTTGAGATAGCTTCCTCCTTGGTCCAGCTAGCTTTTTCAGCAAGTGTTTCTTGAGGGAATATATTTATCCATTCAATATTTGATTGGCTGCTCCCTTCTTTACGTTCAATTTTGACTTGTCCGGGAGTTGCTGGGTCAAACATAATTTTATCTCCAATATCGAGAAAATGAACATTTCCACTTTGTTCTCTTCCTTGCTTGTCCATATATGCAGATGATAATAGTGCAAGACGAGGATTTATGTATGCAGTTGTAAATTGACGGCCAATTATTTTTGTTAGACTGTCTCCACTTTTCACCTCAACAGTAGTCGGGGTGGCTGCGGTTAGTGCCTCATTTGTAGGAAGTTGATTCCGAATTGATTCACTTAGTTTTGCTCGTTCTGTTGCGGTTTTGTTCATCTGTTCAGTTGCTTCAGGAGTAACTTCTCCTGTTTCTGCATGGATGTATCTCTCTACCTTATGTAGTTCTCGAGGAAGTTTAAAGTGAAGGGAGTTGTTTTGGTAGTGCATGGTTTTTTTATTAATCTCCTGATTATAGCATTATTTGCACTTTTTTTCAACAATAAGCTAAACCGTCCACCTCAAATCTGTAATGTCTCCAGGCGTAGTACGTTCTATTTAGTGTATGCTTTGTGCATCCCACCACGCCATTTATGCCACTGACAGATCCCGAAATTGACGGCTTTGTGACCTCTTCAAAAGAGGGTGATAAAGATGCCTTTGGACAACTTTATGACCATTTCTTTGATAAGATTTATCGTTATGTTTTTTTTCGAGTTCCAGCGCATGACGTGGAGGACATTGTAGAAACTATTTTCATTAAGAGTTGGACTAAGATGGATTCTTATGAAAAGCGCGATGTTAAGTTTAGTTCTTGGCTTTTCCGTATTGCTCATAATGCGGTGATTGATTACCGACGTGCTCACAAGAAAGTTCTTCCTATGGATCCACGAATTAAAGATGAATCCATACACTCTGCTCCTAAGAAAATGGCGGAGCAAAATTTACGAGCGCGGCAAGTACGTGAGGCGGTGAATCAATTGAAAGAACCTTACCGTCAATTGGTTACTTTGAAGTTTTTGATTGGACTTTCCAATTCAGAAATTGCAGAAATAATGAGACAGCGAGAAGGAAATGTTCGAGTGATGCAGTTCCGAGCATTGAAACAATTAAAGAATCATTTGTCAGAAAAAGATTTAACCTTTGAATTTTAAGATGGATTTCTTCCTACCTTTATTGTCGGACCACGATGTTGAACAGGCGAAAAAACGCGTGTGGAATCGAATGGAAGCTCGTCTTCCTGATCGAGGAGTGAGTCCTTTTAATGAAGTGGTGAAAGTTCTTAAAAAGAATAAACCTGAATCTTCAAAATTACAGAGAGTTATGATGAAAGAACGTCTTTTGGATCAACTTCCTACTCGGAATACAATCCCGTTCTTTTTGAATAAACGATTCTGGGCAACGGCCACACTTTCTGTGTTTGTGGCTTTCTTCATTACTCCCGTTTTCACTTTAACTTCAGGGGTGAATGCTTCGGCAGTTAATCTACTTGAAGTGGTTCAAGGAACGGTGATGGTAAATGGAAGTCCTGTTACTGAAATGGCTTTGCTCCAAGAGGGAGATGAAGTTATGACTAATGCTGGAGCGATGGCGCACATCCAGTTGATGGATGACACGCGAATCACAATGGGGCCTCGCAGTGAAATTCAACTGGAGGAGACAAATGAAGCGATTACTGTTTTTCATGAAACAGGACGAGTGTGGACTCAAGTAGTGAATCCACTTTCTTCAGTGACCATTTCCTTTTATGAAGGAGAGGTAGTTGTGAATCAAAAAGCTAGTTTTGATATTCAAATAGATGAAGATGGTTTGCAGGTTCAAGTGGCGGAAAACATTATTGCTTTGGCCGTTTATGGTGATGATTATTATGATGGCGCTTTGAATCAAGGAATGAAACTTAGTTCTTATGATGAATTTGTAGTGTCTGATGTAAGTGTTTCCCCTGAAGAGGATGTGTGGTGGGACTTCAATGAGAGTTATGGAGAAACTTATCTTTCTGCCCTTAATGAAACTTACACTCAAGATACTTTAGCGAAGGTGAGTATTTTGCCTGATCATCCTTTATATTTTATTAAAGCTTGGCGAGAAGTCATTCAAGAGGTTATGACTTTTAGTGATGGAGCTAAGCAAGACTTGATTGCTCAACACATGGAGCTTCGATTGAACGAAGCGCAGATTTTAATTGAACAAGGAAAGGTTGAAGAAGCAGGAACGGCTTTGGTGGCTTATCAAGAAGCGGTTGAAAAAAGTTTGGAACTTGCCGGTGATGATGATGTGAAGTCGCAAGTGGAAGAGGCTCAAAAAGAACTTTTTGCTAAACTTGATATGGATGAAGGGACTCAATTGCTTGAAACTCAATTGGGGGAAACTTCAGAATTATTACTAAGTAGTGATAGTGATAAAAATAATCTTCGTATGGCCTCAGCTTCGCAAAAACTTAGCAGAGTTCCTGGTTTAATTGCTTCTGCTGATTACGAGCAAGCTTATTACTACTTGGAGGCTTACAAAACTGAATCTCAATCTATCTTGATGGAACTAGAAAGTGTTCCATTGGAGGAACGAGAAGTTTTGATTTCAGCTTTGTTGGCGCAGAAACTTCAAGACCTACAAATGTTAAGAATTATTGTTGCTACGCCTGGTTTTGATGAGACATTGGATGTGAATTCACAAATCATTCAAGAGATGAGTATGATGGTTCTCACTCTAAGAGAGCGAGCGCTCAGCCGTTTAACAGACTTCTTTGCTAGTACGGATTATGACGTAGATATGCAGTATGAAATGTATGCTAAACTTAAGTACGATGCAGTTCTCACGCCAGAAATTACTGAACAGTTTGAAGCCGTTGAAACCGCTCTTGCTGATGTGACTGTTGATCCACGTTTTCTAACCACTGATGGTGAATAGCGAAATACTCCAGTCTGCCTTGGGGCAAATGATGACGGTTTTTACCGCACTTGCGGGTGTGATTTTAGCCTGGCAACTTTATTTATTTGTGAGAGAGAATCCTAAGAAATTTGGATTCTCCATGAAAAAGGTGGCTTTAAAAAAGAAAAAAGAACGGAAAGCGGGACTTGTTCGATGGGCTATTGGAGTCTTGATTACACTTAGTTCCTTTGGATTAGCGCGGAGTTTCTTTAGTGTTATTGAGTTTGAAACTTTGGCAACTGCTTTGAATTTAGATTGGACTTTGATTGCTTTAACAAGCATTCTTTTATTGGTTTTGTCAGGAATGGTAATCACTTTTTCTTCATTATGGAAACCTCTCCGTTACGTGGGAGATCTACTCTTTGTATCTGCTTTTGTTTATTCCATTTTCAAAATGGGTCAAATTGTATTCCTAGCTGAAGCTAATATCTATGAATATATTTCAGATCTTGTTTATCACTACCTTTCATTCTTTGGATTCCTTTTCTTTGTTCTAGTTATTGCTTTAACGGTTAAAGCGCTCACTGCTTTTGATGAGAAGAAATTAAAACTAGTCCGAGTACGATTGGAACAACTACTTCAACTTGGAATGGGGCTCGTGATCCTGATTGTTTCTGCTGGTTTGATTGCGACGATCACAATAGGTTCAGTCCCACCTGAAAGTTTCAGTTCACTCATGTTAGATAGTGAGTTTGCTGTCTTCCGTTATACGGTGCTTTTATACTTATTTGGTGGATCTATTTTTATGCGCCAATTGCTGCCTTATTTCCGATACGTACTAATGGGGCTGCTTTCACTTTCAAGTGCCTACATCGTGTTTGATGTGGTGAATTACTTTGTTTAAGAAGCTCTTCTGCGGGCACGTTCCTTCGCTCCTGCGGCTCAGTCACTATGCTTCGCTGGCTTGATTGTCTTACGACAAACCAAGCTCAATCCAGCTCAGAATACCCTCATAAGAGCTTATTAAACATGCGGGGCTTGAATTACTTACGTATAGACTCTTTTTCAATTTCAAATTTTGAACCTACCGCTTTTATGAATTTTTCTATGTGGTTTTTGTCTATTAATAAGTAGTCAAAATCGAATGAGCTGATGGATTCTACTTCTATATTTTCTTGTATGAGCGGATTAGCAATTTTGCTCATCACTTTTAAATTTGCTAAATCTTCTTCTTGATTAATGCGGATTAAACAAAGATTTGTTCTAGCAAATGGAAATTCACCTCTTTGTTTGATGAATGCACTTATTTGAGCACTTGCTTCGATGATGACACTGACTTCTGATCCATCATTCATCCAAATATGAAACTTCTCGTCATTCACCGATGGCAGGGGCGAGTCTTTTTCTGTGGTCAATTGCATTATGTGTGCAAATGTTTCTGTAAATATTGTGAGTTTTATCATTAGTTTCTGTTGTTAAATAAGTTAAAATTGCAATAAGAATTCTTCTTGCCCAGCTGGTTCCCCAAGCTTTACTTGATTCTACTTTCTTATTTCTTTCTTCAATGGTTTTGAGTCTTTTCTCGAAATCTTTTCTTTTTTAAACATTCCCCATGCCAATCAGTCCAAGGATTAGTCCAAGGGTTGCCACGAGGCCTCCGACGATCCAGAAGCGCATCACGACTTGAGATTCGGGCCAGCCGAGGTGTTCAAAGTGGTGGTGAATCGGGGCGATGTGGAAGACTTTCTTGCCGAAGAGTTTTTTGGAAGTGAGTTGGATGATTACTGAGAGGGTTTCGATCACAAAAATGAAAGCGATGAAGGGAAGGATCAGCACGGTGTCGGTCATCATGGCCATGACTCCTAGCGTGGCACCGAGCGCGGCAGAACCGGTATCTCCCATATAGAAACGGGCCGGGGGGATGTTGAACCAAAGGAAGGCTAAACTTGCCCCTACAATCACGCCACAGAGCGCGGAAAGTATAAGTAGGCCATGGAAGTACGCGAGCACTCCATAAGCGCCAAAGGCGATGATGATGAGTCCTCCCGCGAGTCCATCAAGTCCGTCGGTAAAGTTTACTGCATTGGCAGTTCCGTTGATGATAAAAATGAATAGGGGAATGTACCAGAGTCCAATGTCGAAATCGCCGATTCCTGGCACGTGAATTTCGCTGTATCCAAGTTTGAAGTAGAACCAAAGTGAACCGATGATCGCAAAAAGACTGAGCAGTAGGAATTTGGGTTTCATGTTGATTCCTTTGCTTCGCCCCCAACCTTTGATGTTGAACCAATCATCTACGGCTCCAAGCATGGCAACCGCGAATAGGGTGAATAGAGGAAGGTAGGTTTCTTTACGATTGAGTAGTGAGTGATCAAAAACTCCGAGGTAAGAGAGCAATCGGCTGAGTCCTACAACAAGGAAGGTTGTTCCCCAAATGAGTATTCCTCCCATGGTTGGAGTTCCTGCTTTTTTTGCGTGTAGCTTTTGAAAGAGCGTGGCGGCTTTTCCATCGCTGGCAACGGCTCGTATATTTTTCCCAATTTTGTGTTTTCTGAGTTGTGAGATAAACCATGGGGCCAGAGCCATGGCGATGGCGAAGGCCAAAAATCCAGATCCAACAATAAGGATCATGTCTTCAACGGTTTCTGTGATAGGGAACATAATCATGATTACCAGGAAAAGGCATTAAAAACCCAATCTACTAAAATCTTTGTGTCGCCAAAACGATTTTGGCTTCCGAGAACTACGGTGATTACTTCTTGGCCATTAGCACCTTCAGCAAGTGTTATGAGGCATTCTCCTGCATTGGCAGTTCGTCCAGTTTTGAGTCCTTTGATTCCCATTTGCCCGAGTAGCAGATTGGTACTCGTGAGTTGGTGAGTGACTCCAGATGTGCTAGTGAGCTCAAGGCTACTTAAGCTAGTGATGATTCGAATTGAATCGTCACCTAAAAGATGAGTGGCAAGCAGGGCTTGGTCGTGGGCGCTTGAGTAAGCTCCACTGGCATCTAGTCCTGTTGGGTTTTCATATTTGGTATTTATCATTCCAAGCAAGTCGGCTCGTTCATTCATTTTTTCTACAAAAGCAGAAACGCTTCCGGCATTGTATTCGGCGAGTGCGTAAGCGGCGTCGTTCCCTGAATTGATCAGGAGTCCTCTGAGTAGATCTTTTACGGTGATTTGTTCACCAGATACAAGTTGCATGCTGGATCCAATGGTACTGGCTGCATTGGCACTGACCGTGACAATGGCATTGGGGTCGTTTTCTTCTAAAATAATATAAGCTGTCATCAGCTTAGTGATGCTGGCGATAGGTCTTTGTATATGTTCACCGCGAGCAAAAAGACTTGAATGAGATTCAACATCCATCATTAAAATAGATTCTGCTGTGGTTGGTGAAGGTTCACCGTAGCTTTCTTCTTGTTGAGGAACGGGGGAAACGCTTAATAATACAGAGTCGTCAAAAGTATTATCTATAGAGCCTCCAAAACCAGGTAGGGAGAGCGTGCTAGCGAGCAATAGTGACAATAAACCGTGAAACATTAAGCGAGTGCCTTATAAAGTTCGGCAGGGGAGAGTACTCGGTGTTCACCTATTGGCAAAGTACCGAGATCTAACGTACCGATATGAGTACGTTTCAATAGTATCACAGGGAAGCCCAAGTGATCCATAACCCGTCGAATTTGTCGCTTGCGTCCTTCGGTGAGTACAAGTGAGATCCGTGTTTTGCGTCCTTTTAAAGTTCCCATTATTTCAAATTTCATTGGGTTGAGTGCGTAGCCGTCCAATTTTAGTTTTCCTGTTGTGAGTTGGAAAAGTTCGTCTTCTTTAACGTATCCTTTCACTATGATTTCATAAGTCTTCGTGTGTTTGAACTTTGGGTGAGTGATCTTTTGAATGAAATTCCCATCTGATGAAAGAATCAAAAGTCCTTCACTGTCTTTATCTAGTCGGCCAGCAGGTTTTAGATGACGCATATTGTTGGGAAGTATGGACATCACCGTGTTCTTATTATGAGGATCTCCTTTTGAAGTGATGAGTCCTGCAGGTTTATGAAGCATGATGCTCATTTCATCAAACTGCTTTAGTTTTTTATCTTTTACGGTGATTTTATCTGTTGAAAGCACTTTTTGACCCATTTTAGGGAGCTTCCCATTCACCTTTACTAGGCCTTGTTTGATGAACTCATCGGCTTTTCGCCGAGAGCACAGGCCTGAATCGGCAATCGCTTTGTTTAGTCTTGTAGTATTCATGTGCAATCCTTATACCATTTTGTCAAGAAATTGCAATAGAATGGGTTTAATAAAACCCAATATAAAATAGTTCCTCGTGTTCGTCGTAATAATCGGCGAAGTCTTCACCGAGCTCGATAATGATATCCGCGTCGCTGTCCCAGTTTTCAGGTAAATATTCGGTAGGAACGTCGTAGCTAATTTCTCCAAAAGTTAGGCTAGGGAGTAGGTTTAGCGTTTCATCGTCTTCAAGCGCTTCTTCGTTGAGAACGTAAATCATGGTGTCTGTTTTATCTTTCTCATAGGCATTCCCATAAGCTGTCACATTGAACCCATAGCGATGTAAATACATTTTGCTTAGGCCAGCTAAACTAGCAGTAGAGGTTCCATTGAGTACTTCAATCTTAGTTTGATTTTGATAGATGTCAGGATGGTAGAAAAAGAGCTGAGCAAAGAGATGAAGTTCTTCGTAAGTTTTCGCGTAAGGGATCAGAACAAAGGCTCCATTGTATTCTTCACGGGGAGGCGTGTAGAGAAATCCAGCGGTTTCGTAAGCGAGGTCATTTACTACTTCAGAAACCAAAGAGTCAGAAGTTATGTCTCCGGCGAGACTGGCTAAATTCAAAATCTCATTTACCGTTAGGTTGGTGGTGAAATTTTCAGAAATAGCCGTGAAGGTGTTGCTTATTTTAGCAGGATTCAAAAGGAATCCAAGGCTGAGGGCTTTGTCTTTAATTGCTGTGATGACTTCTTGTTGTCGTAGGGCTCTATCAAAGTCAGAAGTGGTTTTACGGCTTCGAACGTATTTGAGTGCGGTTTTCCCATCAAGCTCTTGAGGTCCTGCAGGAATATAAAGGGGTTCAAAATCTATCCCACTTCCATCTGGTGCAGGGTAAAACGGGTCATCCAGAGCGGTTTCTAAATCAATATCAATTCCACCGACGGCATCAACAATATCTTCAAAACCTTGGAAGTCCACCATGGCGTAGTACTGAATGTCTATCCCAAGTATTTCCTCGATTTCACCTTGAAGTTCACCCATGGCGATTTCGTGACTACCGGAACTTTCTAATACAAATTGATAAACGCCATTTAGTCGAGATCCCCATCCTACCGTTTCATTTTCTACAAACATGTCTCGTGGAATAGAGAGCATGGGAACAAGGTTGTTCTTATGGTCAATTGACGCAACAATCATGGTGTCCGTCAGGTTTGCTCCATCGTGTCCTTCACCTCCGACCCCTAATATGAGAATATTGGTGTGACCATAAGCATCAGTTTCAATACCGTTGGTCACGGCAGAAATTATAATTTGTTTAACTGAAAAAGGTTCACCCATACGAATGGCACCCATAACTCCTTTCAGAGTGAAGCCGCCAAGAATCACGATAATGATGGTTAGGATCACATGTCCTTTTACCCATCGGCTCGCTTTCTTTTCCCATTTCTTCACAGTACGTGAACTGGGTCTGATTGATTTTTTATAGAATCCATTCATAGCTTATCCATTGTAATGTTTTTCAGGAAAATGTCAGGTTTTTTCCTCTATTTTGGATTTATGACTTTGCCTTTGTTGACCGCCATTTCTTTCTTTCTTGCCGTGGCTTCAGGGTGGGTTTTGCAGGTCTGGATGGGGTTTTTGCTGCTTGGATTGATTTTTTTTAGGCGGTGGAAACTGGCTTTGCTTCTCGCTAGTTTTTTATTGGGATTGTGGCGTGTGAACCTATATGAAACTCAAATTATTCCTGCACCGGTGGGGGAGTTTGTGCAAATCTCTGGTGAAATTGTGGAAGAAATTGATAAAAGGCAGGATCACCAAAAGATAACGGTGCTTACGGATTATGGCCGAGTTTTGGTCAAACTCTCTCAGTATCAAGATTTCTATTATGGAGATACGGTTCAGTTAGATGGCGTTTTAGATCGACCTTCGGATGACATAGAAGGTTTTGATTATGCGGCTTATCTGGCTCGTTATCGAGTGTGGTTGACCATGAATAGGGCAGGCGTGACTCTCTTGGCTCGTGGGCCTCCATCAATTCGTGGAAGTCTTTATTCATTTAAAGGCTGGATGGAACAGCGACTTAATAAACTTTATATGGAGCCTGAAGCTAGTTTTGTTGCGGGTTTGCTTTTGGGAAGCCGCAAGGGGATGCCAGCCGAATTGTCATTGGCTTTTCAACGAGTGGGTCTCACGCATATTGTTGCGATTTCTGGCTATAATATTAGTTTGATCATTGCGGGAATCTTTCTTGCTTTCTCCTTTCTTTCTCTTAAGAAGCGCGTGGTGGTTACAAGCATTGCGATTGTTCTGTTTGTGGTTTTAGTCGGAGCGAGTGCCGCTGTGGTTCGAGCTGGAATAATGGGGACCCTTACTTTGTGGGCTTTGTTTTCAGGTAGAAAGAGCCAGGTGTTCTTTGGCCTGTTATGGAGTGCGGTGATTATGGTTCTCTTTAATCCTTATATTCTTTTGTATGACGCGGGCTTTCAACTTTCTTTTGCTTCAACCATGGGGCTTTTAGTTTTTGTGCCGATGCTTGAGAACTTGATTCCAAAGGCTGAAAAAATCAATGTGTTGAGGGAGGCTTTCGTTTTAACGATGGCAGCACAAATAGCCACCGTGCCATTGATCTTATTACACTTTGGTCGTCTGTCTTGGGTTTCGCCGATTGCTAATGTGCTGGCGGCTCCTTTCTTGGCTCCGGCAATGTTCTTTGGAGCGCTCTCCATTGTTTTTGGTCAGCCAATGAGTTTGTTGGCATGGGTGAATTTACGAGCCGTGGAACTTATTGCGATTTGGATTTCTTCTTTTTCTTGGATTGATGTGCCGCTTTCTTTGTCCCTTTCTGGTTTTTTGCTTTTGAATCTGCTTTTACTTTGGATTTCTTTTCGATTTTATAAACACGAACTGGTCCGAGCCTTTTTTCGGGAAGGCGAGCTAAAGTTTTTATTGGCTTCATGTCTGGGATTGAAAAAGCATGAGAAACAATGAGTGTTCCTGGGCTTAGTTTTGGAAAAACCTCTTCGTACATTTTCTTCATGCTTCCTGGTAGTAGGTAACAAACAATTACATCCGCATCAGTGAGATCTTTTTTCCAGAAATTTCCATAACGAAGCTCTGCATCACTTTTCCAGAAAAAGGATTGAAGCAATTTAGACCACATCCACACAAAAGGGGAGAACTCGTAGCCAATTGATTTTACGCCAAAGTTTTTATTCGCTTTATAAACTAATCGGCCATCTCCAGCACCAAGATCATAAAGAGTCATTCCTTTCTTTAACTCAACGGCTCCAAGCATACGATTCACTTGGTTCATTGGTGTTGGTACAAAAGGAGCACCGGACACCATTGCATAAATAGTAGGGATAGCGATAATGAACATTAAAAACAGCTCTAAAAGTCCAAATTGAAAGGGAGCTTTTAGGAACTCTATAAAAAGGTCGAGAATATTCATTGCGCAGCGTTAAGGTCGGGGTTAGGATACAGTAAACACCACGCCATGACATATCTCATTCTTTTTGCTTTCGTCATACTTGGCGTTCCTTATATTATTAACTATCTCCACACATGGTTTTCCTCTTCCGACGACACAAAACATTAAGTCATAAACAATCTTCAACGATTGGTTTTACTTTGGCTGTGATCTCTTTGCTTTCAACCGCAGTGATTACTTATTGTTTTCCTAGGTTAGGTGCTTGGCTAAATTTGAATGGAGTGTTCCATTTAGACTTTTTTCTTCTCGCCTTTATGTTCACAGTATTCGCTGCCGTTCAAGGATTGCTTCTATTCGGATTCCCACTTTTCTATGCAAAAGATAAGAAGAGCCACATGACTGGTTTTCAAATCATGCTTTATTCTTTGTTGTGGATGATTGTGATCGTTTCAGTAGTTGTACTTTTGTACGTATTCCTTGGCAGTGATGCAACAACAGCTGTTCAAAGTGTTACTGAATTGACTCAATAATTTAGACAAATAAAAAAGCCCATCATGAGATGGGCTTTTTTGAAACAAACTCAGACTAACGTTGCTTTCGAAGCATTGGAAGACCAGTACGTTTGTTTTCAGTAACTTCGTAACCTTCTGGAAGGTCACCAAGTACTTCTGGCTTCTCTTCGCGAGCGAAGTAGTAGATTTGTTGTTGACGACCTCCTCGGAGAGTCACCATCTTTCCGTGAAGAAAGTATTTTTGTCCTTTACTGTTGGTTACTTCGTAAGCCATATGTAAGTGGATTAGGGATAAATCTATTACAGAGTATATGCAGCACTTATCAGGTTGGACAAGGGGCTTGCCCTTGCGAAATTCTAAATTATTGCCCTCTTCAGGTTAAGTAACCTGTTAAATGACTCTGAAATTTCGCTTGGAAAAATCATTTTTTTGTCTTATTTTAGGCTTAAATGGCTGTTTTTTGATGCTTAATGACTGTTATTTGTGGTAAATCAAGCTTGACTTTGAAAGTTCAAAACATATACTGCATATGCTTTTAATTGAGCAAGATATTTGGTCTCATCGTCTAACGGTTAGGACACCAGGTTTTCATCCTGGAAATCGGAGTTCGATTCTCCGTGAGATCACCAAAATTAAGGCCACCTGAAGGGTGGTTTTTGTTTTGGTGTGTTTCTGAAAGAAACTTCGAACTTTAGTTCGATGCTGATTAAGAGTGAGAGTCGCGGGAGAGCCAACACTTTTTATCACTAATAGTATGTGTATGTAGAATCTATACATTCTATTAGTGGCTTTCACATGACCGAATGACGACATCAGTAAAACAGACGTGCAAAGCGCGTCTGAATATTCTCCGTGAGATCACCATTTAGAAAAATGCCCATCGGGTATTTTTTTATTTGTCGCCTTCTTCAAAAGGCTATACATTCTTTCTGATGGTCCCATCGTCTAACGGTTAGGACACCAGGTTCTCATCCTGGAAATAGGAGTTCGATTCTCCTTGGGATCACCAATTCAAAAAATGCCCATCGGGTGTTTTTTTGATTGGCCGTTTTGTGTAGAGGTGCACAGTACGGAGGGATGTACCCCCTGAGGCGACTATTGCCATTATAGTGAATTTACTGTATAATATTTAGATTGTTCTAAATCTTAACAAAATATAAAAATGAACAAAAAATTACTTATTGGAGGGGCGGCTGTAGCTGTCTTACTTGGAGGAGCTTACGTCTTTGGTAGTGGAAGTTTAATGCAAGGAAGCTTCGGTGGTTGGAGTTCTGGACTTTCTGATCTAGAGCTAACAATTGATGCTAGTACCCCTAGTAGTGACATTCTAGTCTTAGACCAAGAGAATCAAGAAGTAGCAGTATTTAAGCTTACTTCAGATACGGATGATTATATTGTTGAAGATATGGATCTTTCAATTAAGGCCGATGTAGCGAATAATATTTCTGCTGCTCACCTTGAATATGAAAATTCTGATGGTGATCTTGAAACTAAAACTGGATATTTTCTTAGTTCAGGTGTCGCCTCATTTTCAGGGCTTGATGTATTTGTTGCTGGAGCTGATGACGCCAAGGTGACGGTTTATGTTGATTTGAGCGGTGTTGCTGATGGAGCCACTCCAGGTGACCGTTTTGCTGTTACTCTTAAAGCAACAGATGCGGTGAACCAAAACACCGGGGATACAGGAAGAGCAACAAGTGTTGCTGCTGTTGGAGAAATAATGCAAGTTTTTGAATCTAAACCTACATTAGCACTTTCAAGTACTTCTCCAAGTGGAGCACGAACGGTTTCATCTTCAGACGAGGTTTTCGTTTTTAATGTTTCTGCTCATGATAGTGAAGATGTTGATCTTGTTATCTTGACTGTAGACTTCGCTTCGGATGGAGACTTCAATCTTGCTGCTGATGGAGATACGGTTTACCTCAAAAACGGAGGTACTACTGTTGCCACAGGTTTGCTTGTTGTTTCTGATGCAGATGAGGCACATGTTCGACTGATTCCAAGTTCAAGTTTT
This sequence comes from Oceanicoccus sp., assembly GCA_047635955.1. Taxonomy (GTDB): domain Bacteria; phylum Patescibacteriota; class Gracilibacteria; order UBA1369; family 2-02-FULL-48-14; genus WFTC01. The sequence continues at coordinate 35,036 of JBLIGW010000001.1, read as the reverse complement.
GCAGTGAGTGGTGGTGATACAGAATCACTATCTATTGTGCTTGATACTACTAGCCTTATGGATGTAGATGCAGGTGAGGATGACATGCTCACAGCTACTATTGATCTGGGGCATTTCTCACCAACTGGTACGTCTAAAACTGGATTTCTTTGGAATGATACAAACATAGATGCCCATTGGGTAGGAGATGTTTCTAACTCAAACTTTAGTTCTAATACACTAGTTTACTAGTTCTCTTTATTAGTTTATTTAAAGCCCTCCATTGTGGAGGGCTTTTTTAGTATCCAATTAAGCAGCCATTTTCTTAACGAACTTATTTGCTTTTTTTGCGCCATGTTCAATGGATTCACGTGAGGTGAGTAAGTGTTCAATCTCTGATTGAGGGATGCCTGCTTCGACTGCTTCGGCTACTAGTCGGTCACGATGTTCGGTGAATAAGGTGGCGGAGTAGTTATTTGCTTTGTAGAAATGGTCACCAATATCTCCAATGATAGGAACGCTTCCAATTGCAAAATCTACGAGTTGGTACCATGCCATTTTTGCAATGTCAGTGGCTGGGATACCTGCCATAACGGACTCTCCAAATAGGTAAGCAAAGACGCTAGCAGAAACGGCGGCGTCACCAATTTCTGGGAAAAAGAATCCAAGTAATGCGTCGGCTCCATAAGTATCTAAAATTGTGGCAATGACTTTCACGCGTGCTTCAGCATTTCGTGCACCTTCAAGACGTCGAAAGATTTCAATTCTCAGTTCTTCTTTGTCTACGTTTTCAGGATGCTCGGCTACAGCTGTGGCAATTTCGTGTTCGTGCTTTGCTTCGAGAGCAATATCTGCACGTTTGCGAACTTCTTCGTCAAAGTTTATTACTTCACTTGGAGCTGAGTCTGGAGTTTCGTGTGAGTTATTATTCATAATGTGGGATTTAATTCTATTTCCTTATTATTCTAACATTTTTGAAAGATTCCTGTGAACTCACATGTTATACTGGCATGTAGACTAACCCAATTGTCATGAAGCTATTTAATAAATCGGCCTTGCTTGCCTCACTAGTGCTTTTTTCAGTACTTTTCTCAGCGTGTAGTAATCCCTTAACTCGATCCAATACTAGTGCTCCTCTTGAAGAGTCTTATATGGATTATGATAGTGCTAAATCAGCGCCTACCTCTTTTCTTGCTGAAGGAGAATATGGTTTTGATGATGTAGCTACTGAATCAGTTGATGTAGAGGCTAAGGTGATTAAATCAGGTTCGCTTGATCTTCATGTGGATGATGTGCGTGAATCAGTGGATCTTATTGAAGCATCTATTTCTGAATGGGGAGGGAGCGTTCTCTACCTGAATGTGAGTCGAGGTGACTCATCTTATTATGCAGATATTCAGATTCGAGTTCCTGCTGAAGGTTTTGATTCAGCGATGGGAAATCTGAAAGATTTGGCTATTTATACGGACAATGAATGGACCAATGCGGATGATGTAACAGATGCGTACATGGACCTTACGGCTCGTGTGAACAATGCGTATGTTGAAGAACAAGCTTACTTAAACCTTATGGATAGAGCGGGGACTGTCACTGAAATTCTTGAAGTGACGAGGTCTCTTTCTACGGTTCGATCAAACATTGAATACATGGAAAGTCAGCTCAGTTATTACGATACTCGAGTGGCTTTCTCTACTATCGATCTTTATTTAACTGAAGACGAAAGCGTGAGTGCCGTTACTGAAAAATGGCGTCCATTTAGCACGGTAACTGATGCCTTTGGTAATTGGTTGGTATTTCTTCAAGATGTATTGGATGGAGTAATTTATCTAGCGATCTTTGGATGGCCTTTTGCAATCCTTGGATGGTTTGGATGGAAATGGCTTGATCGTAAAAAGAAGAAAGGAAAGAAGTAAGAGGATTTGATTTTTAATCACAAAAAGAGCCCGTGAGGGCTCTTTTTGTGTCTTTATAGGTACGGGGTTACTTTAGAAAAGCTAATTTTTATGGTATAATATTAAGATGAATTCTTCAGAAGAAATAAATTTAGAGGGTAGTCAGATTGAAAGCTTGAGCTCTAAAGAAACAAGAGAGATCAGGACGCCTGGTGGTAAAATTTTTTTAATCAATCAAGTTGAAACTCGAGTAAAAGTTTTAGCTCAAGAGATTACTGTTTTAGAGGAAAGTCTTGAGTTCAGCTCAGGTGCTCCACTAAGAAAGGATGAGGATAGAGAGAAAATTTCTCAGATTGTGAAACTTCGCCAGGAAGTAAATATCCTTTTTCATTCTATTCAGGATTTGAGACCCGGGGGTTCAGAAGAAGATATGCATTTTTATTCGAGAATGTCTCATGTTTATGCTGATCAGGAAGCTGCTGCTGAGCTTCATTCTGAATTTGAACGATGTCAATTACTAAAAAAAGAAACTGGTTCTAAATCAGCTGAAGCAATGGATTCAATTACCAAAGGGAGTGATGCTTTAAAACAGAGTATTGCAAGCATTGAAGTTCTGGCCCAGCGTGCAAAAGAGCGTATGGAGGCTCATGCACTTTCTCGGAACAGTGTATCGGGTTGGCTTCGTGGACTTCTCCCAAGTCAAGGTCGTGTAATCGGTGAAGAGGCTCGTCTTTTGAGACGGTATTCAAAAGGATTAAATGAGATTGATGAAGATGATTTGAAGAGACAATTGAAATCTGACAGGGGGTCTTTCCATGATTTTGTTGAAGACTGGTCAAGCAAGGCGGATACTTTAAAGGCCTTGGGGATTGATCATTCTCTTTTGGTTCAAATTAAATCTGACTTACCTTCTATTCAAAAACTAATCACTAAGGTGGTGCCTGATCTACCTGAGGATCTTTTTGAGAAATATAATAAAATGGCTTGGGCGTTTGGATCTCGTTTTTCGCAGGATAAAATGCCTAAGGTTCTTTATAATATGCAGTATTGGTTGGATCATTTGAAAGCTGTCTATTTAGCTTTTGATGGTTTGAACGTGAGTGAGCTTTCTGAACTTCAAGCTGACAAGATGGATAAGCAAGCACATAGATCTTTTGAAACAATTAGACACGCAATTATTTTGCATTTAATTCATAATAGGTCTAGTTCTTTTGATGTTGAAGAACTTATCAAGGAGCTGAAATCGGAAGCTGAAAACATTAAGGATGATTTAGTTCTGTCTTATTCTGAAACAGGTCAGGATGTGATTGCTCTTTTGGAGTCGGGTCGTATTCTGACGATTTTTGACTTGCCTAAGGATGAGCAAAAAAAACGAAGTAAAGGTCTGCGTAGTTTGGATGAAGTATTGTTTGATCGAAAAGCTATTCATACTGCTTTAGGTTGGTCTGAGGATGAGAGTTCTCTTGCAATGGTGATTGATGATTCGAGTGATGAACTTGAAAGTAATGGTTCTGGGGTTAATTATGGAAGTGTACGTTTTGTTTTCGATTTTGAAGGTTTGAAAGATCACACTAGCTTCACGGCTTCAGATTCTTTGAATTCACTAGGCTTGCCTAATAGTATTAGTGAGTTAGGTGGTGACGTTGCCAGTAGGCAAATCGCTGCGGTTCATGTTCCTATTATGAAGGCTATTTTTAATCTTGCTCGCGAAGGTGATCACAAAAACGTGGTTAGATATTTAGAGGCACAAGTTGGTGGAGTTGATGGAGGCGAAGTTTTCAATTATTTGACTAAGGTTGTGGTGGATCAAGATGAACTGAAGCGTGAACTTCAAAGAAGTGACACGTCAGAAAAAGAAGTTTTGGAGGCCTTGTCTAAATTTTGTGAAGCTAGATCTATTTCATGGGAGTTTTGGAGTCCCACTCGCAAATCTCTTTGAGAGGGCAGTCCCCACATTTAGGTTTATAGGCGGTGCAGGTTTTTCTTCCGTGGAAAATAATTTGCAGGTGCAGTGCGCTCCAATTTTCTTTGGGAATAGCAGCTTTCATTTGTCGTTCAGTTTTGTCACGGTTTTTGCCAGAATCGGCAACGCCTAAACGATTACAAACACGATGTATGTGAGTGTCCACAGGAAAGGTATCTTGGCCATACCACTGAGCGAGCACAACTTGAGCGGTTTTACCACCAACACCTGGGAGTTTAATGAGTTCGTCAAAGTCATTTGGGACTTCTTTGCCTTGAAGCATCATGGCAGAGCCCATGAGGGCTTTTGTTTTGCTGTTGAAATAGCCACAGGGGTGAATGATTCGTTTTACTTCGTCTTCGCCCAAGTCAAGCAAGTCTTGGGGCTTACAGGGGGTGTCTTTATGGAAAAGGTGTGGAGTCACGGTGTTCACACGTGCATCGGTACATTGTGCGGAAAGAATCACCGCAATGAGTAGCTCAAAAGCATTTCGGTGCGTCAAAGGTGCCTGTGGGTCAGGAAACTCATGGGCTAAAATCTGCACCAATTGAACTGTGTTTTCCTTATTCATTGTATGCGTATCCAAAATCGCTTGTTGCGTAGCTGAAATCATTTTCATTCATTTCTTCCATTTCATTGACTACGGCATCTTCTTCAAGGTTGATGAAGGATTGAGCTTCAATAACGCGGTGGTCCCAAGTTCGAGATTCAGCTGAAAGGTTTTCGTAGTTGATTTGCAACTGTTTGAGCGTGTATCCCTTCACTGGTTTGAGGCTATTTGTATAAAGAAAAAGAGCCATTGAGGCTCCTCCAATGAGTAAGAGTAAAAATACAATCATTCGGTAGGTACTTTGAACTTCGACTGAAAGCGGTTTTCTGCGCGTTCGGTTTTTAAGTGGTTTTACTCGACGTGTAAGTGGGTCCATCATTGCTACTAATCTACTCTTCTGTTGAGAGTATTTCAATTCTTACATTCAAAATTCCGCTTCCCAAGGAGCCAATTTCTTCGAATGCTCCTGGAGTTAGATCTATAATTCGACCTTCAATGAAAGGCCCTCGGTCTACGATTTCCACATCTACGTATTCATTGTTGTCTAAGTTTGTAGCTCGTACCCAAGTTCCAAAAGGAAGGGTCTTATGAGCTGCCATGTAGCCGTAGGCTTCTAGTGGGATGCCTGAGGCTGTATTTCTCCCATCAAATGAGTAGCCGTAATAACTCGCCACACCGTATTCGTCTTCACCGGTGTATGGGTTTTTTTCTAAACGGTATAAAAGATCAATAAATTCACCACGAGTGAGTGTAGCTTCTGGATCGTAATCAGCATCGGCTGTAGAAGTGAGTAGGCCATTTTCAATAGCGTAATCTAGGTATCCAGCGTACCAATATTCGTCATCACTGCTAGGGATGTCCATTCCACCACTAATAAGAATCATTTTGAGTGCCTCAACGCGGTTAACGCTGCTTTCAGGCTGAAAGCTACCATCTGGGTATCCACTAACGATTCCAAGGGAAAGTGCTTTTTCTAAAGACTCTAAGTACCAAGCTTCTTCTTCTAGATCCGTAAAAGTCATTTCTACGTTTTCGCTTGGGTCTTGAACCTCCCAGTATTCCATGATTACTTTCAAAGCTTCTACGCGGTTGATTTCATTGTCTACGCCAAAGTTTCCTGCGTCGTATCCACTTACAAGGCCAGTGTCAGTAAAGTGCATTACTGGTCCTGCATAAATATGATTTACTGGAACGTCTGAGTAAACGGTGCTTGAAGAAAGGGCCACCACAGGAATGATGAGACTTACTAGCAGAGAAGGGATGATAAGTGAGGCTTTCATGCCTTTAGGCTTTAGGCTTAATAGCAACTTGTCTGTAGTTTCCTTCACCCATGCTTTCCGTTTCTAGATCTGTGTATTCATCGTCTCTAACAAATAGGTGAACAACTCGTCGGAAGTAGGGAGACATTGGAGGAAGTGTTGCTTGGACTCGTGTTGATCGCACTTCTTCAATTTTTTGCTTAGTAATCGCAAGTACGTTTTCTTCTTGTCGTTTTCGGTAGCTATCTACATCAAAGGCAACTTCAACAGCTTCACCAAAACGTTTGTGAACCACTACTTTGATTAGTTTTTGCATTGCGATGAGGTTTTCACCGTGATGACCAATGAGTAGGCTTGGTTCATCAGAAACTACGTTCACACGTAGTTTGTTTTCGCTGAGAGTTTCAACTTCTAAATCAGTGAAGTCTATTCCTAGATGAACTAGGAATTCCGAAACGAACTGTTTAATTTCCTTTTCCATGTTTCTTTTTAATAACTCGGACTTTTACTTCGTCCTCACCGCTTGCTTTCGTAGTGTTTTTCTTTGCGGGTCGTATCTTTTTTATCACAAGCTGCTGGATAATACCATAGCTAGTGTTGGTTCCCCAGTATATCCCAACGGCTGCTGGCATCTGTGAAGTGAAGAAAGCAATCATCAGAGGCATTAGGTAACGCATCATCTTATTTGCTGTTTCAACTTCAGCAGCACCTTTGGCTTTGTTGTCTTTCTTTGCCATCATGATCTGCATTTGAATGAACTGAAGCGTTCCTACAATAATTGGAAGAATAATCAGACTTCGATCAAATAAGTTCCAACCAAGGAATTGAGGGTCCACTAGGTTTAGGTCAAACCCAGCAAGGAAGTCATAAATAAATATGCTTCGATCAGGGCTGAGACCCGCTTGAATTACGTAGAATAGTGCCAAGAAAATAGGCAGTTGAATCAACATTGGAAGACAACTTGAGAGAGGGTGAACCTTGTGTTCTTTCCAGAGAAGCATTGTTTCTTGAGCAAGACGAGATTGATCGTCTTTGTGTTTTGCTTTGAGTTTTTCAAGTTTTGGTTGAACTTCTTGCATTTTATTTTGAGCTTCAAATCCTTTTTGAGAAGGAATGAGCAGCAAAGTTCGCATGATTAGTGTGAGTATGATCACAGCAAATCCAAGTACGTGACCTGGTATGTAAGAAACAATGGCTACCAAGGCATTAAGCATCGGTGTGTATATGATTGTTCGCCATGTTCGCGTGAATAATCCTGGAGTGTTTACTTCAAACTCTGGAGACTCATATTCGATTCCTTCTACGACCATCGCTACTTTGTAACGGCCTGCTTCACCAAAGTTGGTGTAAGTGTGACTGAGTAAGCTTAGGGTCTCTTTTTCACCAGCTTCAATTTTTATCCATGGCGTTTCGTAATCACAAAGCTCTTCAGCATTAGTGATTTCACTAAATCCATCACTTGCGTATTGATAAGTAATGAACGTAGGTTCACAGTCTAAAACTGATCGTGGCGCTTCAATAATTATAGCGTCTTCAGAATTATTAGTGATTTCTACCTTTATATCTTTTCCTATTGAGTATTCGTCTTTGGACGTTTCAATTTCGATTATGCCAGCGGTGCTGTCTTTTACATTGCTGTCTGCGGGCATGAAAATTTGTAAAATCAAAAAGGTTCCTACAAAAGCAAGTAGGTATGGCATTAGGTTAAACTTCTTTTTTTTAGTCATTGTTTGTGGTGAATAGTTGTCTCATACTTGTTTTTATCTCTGTAAAATCTTTATTCAAAAGAGATTTTCTAGCTAGAACCACTATATCAGAAGGTGCTCCACTTGGCACGACTCCTTCTTTTTGAAGGGTTCTAATGGACTCGAATATTTGTCGACGAAGACGGTTTCGTTGCACTGCTAATTTGTGAACTTTTTTTGAAACCACTACTGCGTAACAATGTTTTTCGTTAGCTGGGTTTTCCAGTCTAAGCATAGATAGGGACCGACCCTTGAGTCGCTCCCCATCTTTCAAAACTAATTGTATGCGTTGACGGCCTGAAATCCGTCTACTTTGTCTTAACACGTGGTACTTGTACAGTAAGTTCGTGGCGTCCTTTTGCACGACGGGCTTTGAGTACGTTTTGACCTCCTTTCGAAGCCATACGTTTTCGAAAACCATGAGTTCGTGCACGTTTTCGTTTTTTGAGTTTTCCTAGCATGATTGTTTTTTCGTTAGCTCGGGGATTTTAGGGGAAGGGGAAGGGGAAAGTCAAGACTAATCTTGTGAAGCTTTTATAGGTCTGAAAAAGTAAGCCCTTGCATCAGACTGGCTTTCCTTTTACAATCTTCTCTTGATTCAGTAGAGTAGAGTTAATCTGTTCACAAGCTATGTATCTGGAACTTCAACAACAATCAATTTTACTAGGACGACGACCGTCTGGTTTTACTGAGCACTATTATACCGAATGGGATGATGGGCTAGGGAAAGAGAAAATATCGCTTTTCTTGGTGATGTCTATTGATAGTACTCAGGTCCCAGGAGCTGAAATTGGGAAGGAAGCGTTTCAATTACTTCAGGATCATTTCTTGGATGATCTCACGGGAGATCCTTACGATCGATTTGAATCAGCATTGCGAGAAGTGAATTTAATGGTGAATGAAAAAGAGAAAGAATTAGAGCTTAAGTTCATTCCAAACATGCAAGTAGTTATAGGTGTGATTCAAAAGGACATGCTCTTTTTGTCACAACGTGGTGCATCGCAAGGCTATCTTGTTCGTAAGCGCCATGTGAGCTCAATTACAGATGGATTGTTTGATGTAAACAATAAAGAAGATCTTTTCCAAAATATTGCGAGTGGATCTATGGAAGTGGGTGATAGCGTGATTTTTGTAACTGGACCTTTGGTTCAATACATAACGCCAAGTGATGTTTCTAAAATTTTCTCTGAGCAGTCTTTGCAAGAGGCAGTTAAAGAAATGTCTGATCTCCTTCATCAGGATCTAGAAGAGCAAATGGCACTTTTAAGTTTTGAAGTTTTAGAAAAATCTCATGTGGAGGCTCCAGTTGAGGTGTCTTCTATTAAAGAAGATGACAATAAACCAGAAGAAGCACGGCCTGCGAGTGCTACGAGAGAGCAAATCACACGTTCATTGAGTGTATTCCGTGATTGGCTTATAAAGAGAGAACGATGGAAAGGACTTGATTTCATGCGTCGTTGGGATAAAAAGCAACTTGTTATGGCCATGACTTCAGTTGTGGGAGTACTTGTAATTGGAATGTTGGTTCTAAATGTTGGTCTTGGACGAGGAAAACAATTGGAAGCACTAGAAGGAAAGCTGTCAGTAGCTGAAGAGAATATTACTCAAGCAGCCACTCGAGGTGCTTTTGATAAAACAGCAGCAGAAACGCTACTTAATGAGGCTGAAACTTTAGCTGTAGACGTTCTGAACTCAGGTTCTCTTGGAGGACGAGCTAGTCAATTGTTAGATGATGTTCAGGAACAAAGAGACTTTTTGGATAATATTGTGACTATTACTGATGAATTAGCCTTACTAGCGGATCTTTCTGGGTTGCTTGGCTCAACAAGCATTACAGGAGTTCAGCCAATGGGAGACCGAATGGTTGTTTATACAGATAATGAAGCTTATCAAGTTTTACTCGGTGACATTCAAGAGCCAGATGTTTTGGATAATTCTGAAAATGTAATTGCGGGTGCTTACTTTGATGACAGAGATAATATTGTTTTTGTAACGGATGAAGGTAATTTGCTTGAATACTCAGATGGAAATGCTCAATTTGCTGATACTAGTGATGGAGCTTTCCAATCAGGAGTTGATGTCGCAACTTACTCTACAAAGATTTATCTTCTAGATCCTGAAAACGATAGTATTTGGAAATACACTCGAGGAACGGCTGGATTTGGTTCAGCATATTCTTATATGGATGAGGATCAAGTTGACCTAACAGATGCGGTTTCTATTACGATTGATGGAACAGTTTGGGTTCTGCACGAAGATGGAACTATCTCTCGAATTCTTAGTGGAGAAAATGTTCCTTATTATATTTTGAAAGCGCCACTCACTTCAATTGCGGGAGCCACTGACATTTACACGGAGCTTAGTATCAATCAGCTTTATGTGCTTGATCCAAGTAATGATCGAATTCTTATTTACGATAAGAGCTCAAAAACAGATGACATCACTTACAGTCAGCAATATGTGTTTACTGACCTGAAGGGAACGCTGACGGATGTGTACGTAGATAAAGATCGAGATGTTTTGGTGATCTCAACAACCGAGGCACTTTACGAGTTGGGGTTCTAGAGTAGAATAATTTCTCTAGCCATTTGTAGTTCTTCATTCGTTGGAATGACGAAGACTTTTACTTGTGAGGCAGCGGTGGAAATTTCCAAGGCGTGGTCGTGATTTTTGGATTTGCTTAGCTTGATGCCCAGTATATTTAATTGGTCACAAATGGCACGACGTAAATATTCAGCGTGTTCACCTACTCCTGCTGTAAAGACAATGGCATCTGGTTTCCCGCCAATTGTGGCGGTGTATCCGAGAATTAGTTTGGCCATTTGATAAGCAAAGACGCCAAAGGTTCGTTGGGTCTCAGGGCTATTAATCTGATCTCGTAGATCACGAATATCGGAGCTGATTTCAGAGAGGCCTTTATATCCAGATTCTTTTTGCACTAAGTTTTCAATTTGTTTGAGTGTACGTTTTTTTGCTAGGTGGAATATTATTGCAGGATCAAAACTTCCTGATCGAGTGCCCATGACAGGGCCTTCCAGCGGGGTGAATCCCATGGAGGTGTCGAGGCAAATCCCATCTTTAATGGCAGCAATGCTGACGCCATTTCCCATGTGACATGTGATTAACTTAGTGTGTTTTTTCTTGAGAAGTTGCGTGGCTTCATTTGCTACATACTGGTGGCTGGTCCCATGGAAGCCATAACGACGAATGCCTTCTTTTTTGTAGAGAGAATAGGGGAGTCCGTAAAGGTAGGCCTTCTCTGGCAAGGTGGCGTGAAATGCAGTGTCAAAAATAGCGTAGTGCGTGGCTTTGGCTAGATGTTTTTTTGCTGATTTAATACCTTCTAAATTGGCTGGATTGTGTAGTGGAGCAAGAGGGGAAAGGAGTCGAATTTTTTTAATGGTCGCATCGGTAAGTTTAGTGGGTTTAGTGAAAGATTCACCTCCATGAACTACGCGGTGTCCTACTTTTTTAATTTTCTTAAGGTCATCAATAACGCCATCTTCTTTCAGACGATGAAGTGCAAAGGTAATGGCTGCTTGATGATTGGCGGCGTAAATTGCGGTTCGAATTTCTTGACCACTTTCTAGGTAACGTCGATATTTACAATTGTCTCGTCCAATGGCATCTACATGGCCTTTATAAATAAGCTTCAAATCTGTATTGAAAAGGCTGAACCGAAGTGACGATGAACCGGCGTTGATCGTTAGGATCATGGCTGTGGATTAACTGAGTTGATTTTAACTCAGCTAGAACGCATTAACAAACTGAGCGAGAAAGAAGGCGTCATTATTGAGTTTGGCACGAACGCTTTCTTGGGAGGCGGGCATTACGATCACAAGATTTTCTAGGTCAGGGGCTCGGTATTCTTTGTCTTTGTCACTTGCTATTAGTTCATTGGCTTCAATAGCATCAAAAGATTCATATTTACGATTTGGGTAATCATAAGTGTCGTGATCTCCAATAGAAACATGCTCCAAAAGTTTTAGGTGTCGCTTGGGACTTTCAAAATCTAGATCAAAATTAGTCATGCCAAGTTGGTTCAGAAAAGCCATGGCACAATCACGAGCGACTTGGTCAGCTTCTTTACTTCCGTTGAGTCCACATTCAACAGCCACGTATTCTATATCTCTGGCCAGAGCCCAATCCATGTAAGTTCCAGGCAGGGCTCCGCTCCATCCACTTGAGGTGAAGTGAACCGGCAGATTGATCAGGTGTTTAGGGTGATTCTCCTTGCTCTCAGGAAGAATACTAAAAGGGTCTCCTTCGGAAGTCATTGAGTGTAGGTCTAAAATAGAGTCTGCACCTAATGTGGCATTTTTTATTTCTTGAGTACGTCTGAACTCATAAGAATCGCAATCCATGTCATAAGGATATAAATCTTTAAACATACGATTCAGGTCGTATTTTATGTATCGAATGCCTTTGGTACGCGCCTCTATGTTGCCTTTCATGAGTCGAAGTTCGCCTTTCAAAAGTTCACCACCTGTTTCAAAAAACTGTTTTAAGTGGGAATAGGCTGCCATTCCAGCGGGTTCTTCACCATGAAGACTGGCGACAATTATTACGATTGGACCTGGGTTTCCTGAATTGTAGATTCTAAGTCCTTCCATGTCTGTGTTTTAGTTTTATTAAATGTATAAGAGGAGTAGTAGCTTTGGCAAATTTTCTCGATTTGCTAATCCTAATTCAAGGGCTTAAAATGAATAGGAATTAATCCTCCTCCACCATGGCCAGCACCGATGCACGAGCTCTTAAATGGCTCAAGAAATATTTACGTTACGTTGACTATATGGGCGTTGCGCAACTTTATTTGAAAGACAACTTTTTACTTGAGCAGCCTTTAGATGAGGCACATTTCAAGAGCCGTATTCTTGGACACTGGGGAACCGTTCCTGGTTTAAATTTTATTTATGGTCAGTTGAACTATCTCATTTGTAAGCACAAATGTGAGATGCTTATGGTGACAGGTCCAGGTCATGGGGCACCGGCTATTTTGGCTAACCTCTATGCTGAAAAAACATTGTGGGAGTTTTATAAAGACTACACTCATGATGAGAAAGGGTTCGGGAAATTGGTCAAAGATTTTTCTTGGCCTCATTCGCCGTTTCCAAGTCATGTAACACCAACGGTTCCTGGTTCAATTTTGGAAGGAGGAGAACTTGGATACAGCCTATCTACTGCTTACGGAGCGGTTTTGGACAATCCAAATTTGATTGCGGTTGCCGTCATTGGAGATGGAGAAGCTGAAACAGGTCCAATTGCAGCGGCGTGGCACAGTAATAAATTCATGAATCCAAAACATCATGGAGCGGTGCTACCTATTGTTCATATCAATGGATATAAGATTTCAAATCCGACTATTTTTGGACGAATGTCTGATAGTGAATTGGAGGCTCTTTTTGAAGGATATGGTTACATGCCAATTATTGTTTCAGGCAGGTCTATGGATAAAAAAATGATGAAGGCGCTTGAAAAAGCTTATCAACAAATTCGAAGAGTTCAGAAAAAAGCACGGACGTCAAAGAAGGCAGTTCTTAAGCCTTTGATGCCAGTTGTTTTACTTCGTTCTCCAAAAGGATGGAAAGGAATTAAAAAGTTTCATGGTGCAGCGGTGGAAGGTTCATTCCATGCACATGGGGTTCCAATCGGACATCCAAATAAGGATCCTGAGGCACTGAAGGCTATTGAGAAATGGATGAAGAGTTACAAAGTTCAAGATCTAGTGAGTCCTAAGGGAGGTCCTTCTAAGGAGGTGCTAGAGTTCATGCCTTCTAAGAAGTATAGAATGGGAATGAATCCACATACTATTGGAGGGAACATGCTGAAAGAATTGAAACTGCCAAAACTTGAAAAATATGCGATGAAAGTGGATACAGAATCCAGAGGGGAAATTCAGGCGAGTAGCATGAAGCAGGCTGGGGAAATGATGCGTGACATCTTTAAAAAGAATAAAAACAACTATCATCTTTTTTGTCCGGATGAATTGGTGTCCAATAAATTGGATGCAATTTTTGAAGCGACTGAACGTGGATTTATGTGGCCACTTGGGAAACATGATGAACACATGAGTCCTGATGGACGAGTGTTTGAAATGCTTTCTGAGCACACCTTGCAAGGGTGGTACATGGGTTACCTCTTAACGGGGCGTCATGGGGTATTCGTGAGTTACGAGGCCTTCACAACCATTATTACTAGTATGGTGGATCAATACGCAAAATTCCTCAAACAAGCGTTTAAGGTGAAATGGAGAACGCCGGTTGGTTCAGCGGTTTACCTCCAGTCGAGTGTGGGGTGGCGTCAGGATCACAATGGTTACTCTCACCAGAATCCTAGTTTTGTGAGTAATGTACTGCAAAAACATGGAGAGTTCTGTCAGATTTATTACCCAGCGGATGCGAATAGTATGATTGTTGCACTTGAAGAAGTGTGGACTAAGAAAGACAGTATTTGTGTGATTGTGGCTGGGAAGCGAGATCTTCCTCAATGGCTGACGCTTGCGGAAGCACGTGAACAAGCGAAGTCTGGAATGGGAATTTGGGATTGGGTAGGTGGAAAGGCAGCGTCTAAAAATCCAGATGTGGTGCTTGCTTCTGCAGGTGATTACATCACGCAAGAAGCACTGTTTGCTGTGAAACTCTTGAAGGATGTCGCGCCTAAATTGAAGATTCGTTATGTGAACATTTCTGAGCTTACGTCTATTTGTTTAGGAGATTACTGCCGTTGCACTCGTCAGGGAACGTGCATGACTAGCGCAGGATTCTATAAGTATTTTACTAAGGACAAGCCAGTGGTTCTTAGTTATCACGGTTACGTGAATGACATTGAGCAGATTCTTTGGCCGGTTGCTGACTCACATCGATTCAGTCTTCATGGTTACCGTGAGGAAGGATCTACAACTACACCTTTTGATATTAAAGTCTCCAATGGAGTTAGTTGCTACCAACTTGCGATTGATCTTGTGAACCAAGCGTCTAAAAACAATAAAGTTGTTTTGAAAAACAAGAAACGTATTCTTCATGATCTTAATTCAATGCTAGAGCAGCACCATCGTTACATTCGTAAACATGGGGACGATCCAGTGAACGTTGAGGCAATGCGTTGGAATGCTTAATATCAACTATGCCAAAACGTAAAAAAATCATTCTTGTATTGGGGGCCGGTATTGCTGGCCTCCGAGTTGTTCAGCGCTTGCAAAAGCGCCTGCCAAACACACATGAAATTATCCTTGTGGATAAGAGTCCGGTGCATGTTTTTTCAAGTGATCTTTATCAGGTTGCAACCGTCTTCAGTAAAAAAATTACGGAAACTTGTTTGGCTCGAATTAAAGAAACTGTGGCGACGCCAATCTCTCGATTGGTTGACCCTTGGAAGGTGACTTATATCCAGTCAGAAGTGACGGGCATCGATCCTAAAGCTAAGAAAGTATTTTTGAAATCAGGTTCACCTTTAAAGTTTGATTTGTTGGTAGTGGCACTTGGAAGTGTGACCAAGTTTTTTGATGTGCCAGGGGTGAAGGAATACGCTTATCCTCTTAAAATAGTGACAGATGCTTTGGCCGTGAATTGCCAGATCGATCATCTTTTCCTTCAACGATATAAGTCGAAATCGAAAGAGGCGATTGTTATTACGATAGCGGGTGGGGGAGCAACAGGGGTAGAGGTGGCGGGAGAGCTGATGGGTACCTTGGATAAATTGTGTAAAAAATATAAACATGATCCTAAAAAAGTAACGGTTCAACTGATCCAATCAGGGGAAACTTTGGCTGCTTTTGATGCAAAGGGTACGAAGCTAATTAAAGATGAATTAGAAAAAATGGGAGTGCAGGTTTATCTGGAACATCGGGTGACGGCACTGAAGAAAACGAAAGTTGAACTTCTCAGAAAATTTGATGGTGAGTCTATTTCCTTGCCTTGTCACATGCTGATTTGGACTTGTGGAGTGCAGGTGAATCCAGTGGTGGCTAAAAGTTTAGGTGATCCAAAATTGCGAGGAGCTATTGCCGTTCGTTCTACTTTGGAAACTAAAAAGCATACGCATATTTTTGCTTTGGGTGATTGTGCTCGAGTGCGGAGGTCGCCTCACAGTAAAGACTATGTCCCGATGATGGCGCAGTATGCCATGCAAGAGGCCGATATTATGGCAGCAAATATTTTGCGAAGAATTCAGCAGCGGCCTTTGAAGCAATTCCATATGGGAGTGCCCCTTTATGTGGTTCCTGTTGGGTTCAACTTTACTCTGTTTAAGGTGAAGGACTGGACCTTTAAAGGAATGTGGACTCAGTGGCTTAAGCCTATTATTACTTTAAAATACGCTTTGGCTATTTTACCGCTCCGAAGAGCCTGGCAGAAGTTCCGCTTAGGTGAGGCGATTTGGGAGCAGAATGATCTGTAATTAAACTCCTAGAAACTGCTTCATGGCGTCAATCGCTTTAGGCTGACCTTCGAGAGCTTTGTATAGTGTGTTCATTACAAAACGATGAGTTATTCCGTCGTTGGTTTTTACAGTGAAGTAGTAGGCAGGGCCAAACTTCTTATGTTTTACTTCAGCAATATCACTCTTTTTAAGAGTCATCGTTTCATCTTTTAGTGTAGTGGTTTTCCACACGCTAGTTTTGATTCCTTTGATTTCTTCACCGTAGAATCCGATCATCCAAGGTTTTTGAAGGAAGACAGAGAAAATTCCACCTAAGAGAAGGAGAGTGAGCCAAAGTGGCGGTCCATCAATGGTGTAACCCAAATTACTGGGTGCGGATCCAAATCGTTCTATGAATACTTGATTGATTGAGTCGTCGTGTTTTTTCATGATTGTTTAATTAGGGCTGAGGTTAACGCGGCTAAATTTACTATATCTTCCGCATCACATCCACGGGAAAGTTCATTTACCGGTTGGTTTAAGCCCTGAATGATGGGACCAATGGCTTGAGCATTGGCGAGGCGTTCCACTAGTTTGTAGGCTATGTTTCCGGATTCTAGGTCTGGGAATATAAGTACATTGGCGTGTCCTGCAATGATGTTTTCATGAGCTTTTGATTCTCCAATGGAGTCGATAAGCGCCGCATCGGCTTGCATGTCATTGGATACGAGTAGGTCGGGCCTTTGTTTGTGTACCATGGCAGCAGCTTCACGAATGCGTAATGCTTTGGGATGATCGGAAGAACCTTCAGTAGAAAAGCTCAACATTGCCACCTTAGGGTCGATTCCTAGGGCTTTGGCGCTTTCAGCGGTATCAATGGCGATTTGAGCCAATGTTTCAACAGATGGCTCTATATTCACGGCACAGTCAGCAAACAGCAGAACGCCACCGTTCCCGGCGTCTTCACTGACGGTTTTAGGTAGTAGCATTGTAAAATAAGCAGATGCTTTGTGGCCTTCTTCTTTAGCGCGAATGATTTGAAAAGCCGGGAGCATGCGTTCTTTTGAGGCAGCACTGGGCCCACTAATGAGTGCGTCAGCATGACCCGCTTTCAGCAAGAGGGTGGCAAAAACATGAGCGTTCATTGTGGCTTCACGGGCCTCTTCTATAGTTTTTTCTCTTAACTTGGCATAAAGAGCGGCCATTTCTTGAAATCGAGGATCAGCTGAGGGGACTTTAACTAAAAGTGGGATAGCTACACCTTCCTCAAGAATGAGTTTGGCGGCTTCCATGACGCGCGGTTCTGAGCCTTCAGCAAAAAGCACTCGAGCAGGTTTCTTTCGAGCTGCGTCTTTAATCTTCTGAAGAAAGGGATGGGTCATTTTCGGTTTCATCAAGGTCAAGGTCTGCGAACTCATTGCCGATTTCTTGTACCGATCCAATGGCGTCTTGGGTAGCAGTGAGTGCTCCGTTGACTGCATCAATGGCACCCTTAACTTGAGCGGTGGTGGTTTCTACATTGGTCTTGATCCGAACGGCTTCATTAGAAATATTCTGAATGGCTTCAGTGGCTTCTTGTTGAGCGGTTCCTATATTACTGCACCCAGGAAGAAGGAGCAGTCCAAGACTGAGAATTAAAGCGAGTTTTTTCATGGCGTGGGTGAAGAAGAGAACTTATTCAGTTTTCTTGAAAATCTTATCAAAATCTCCATCAAACTGTTTGAGGAAATTATGCATGTCTAATACTTCGTTTGAAGAGATGTGACCCATTCGTGGGGCAGACCCAAGTTTTTTTAATTTTGAAGGTGCTGTTTCTCCAGTATCAAATAGAAGACTGACGTTAACAACAGATTCAGTTTCACATTTAGCGCAGCTAGTGTGGAAAAAGTGTTGTTCATCCGCAAGGCCACCAATGATTTCAATGTCTTCATCAGAGTAGTGTGATTTGCACTTTGGGCAGGTCACATTTTTCTTTATTTGTCCGACTATAATTCTTAGTTCCTGGAAGTTCATTTGAAACTTGTTAAATCAGACTTTATTTTACCGATTCCTTTGCAGATTGGAAAGGGAATTTTAAAAGGGCCGCGGAAGGGCCCCTTTAAAAGTCTTTTCATTTTGATTTATGCTTCTGGAATTTCGCTTGGTCCAAATGCTTTTCCGAGAGCGAGGTTTTGTTCTTCAGTCATAGGTGGGACAGGCCCTGTAGCAGCTTCTAGATGCATTTCTTCCCGCGTTTTGTGATTAGCATGTGGTAGAAGGGCAGAGTTGGCTGCACTCTCAATGTCTGTGAGTGTACTTTCAAGGCTTAACTTTGCCCCTTCAGCATTTCGTACTTTTGCACGTAACTGTCGTAAAGTCTCTAAGGTGATTCCTTTGACTTTTATTGCTTTGGCGATGAATTCAAGTGCAATTCGGCTATCAGGTTCAATATCAAATTTTGCAATGATAGGAAGGGCTTTCCCAAGTATGTTTTCAATCATTCCAGGGTTGGCACGTGCAGCAAATGCTTCTTGAATTCGTTCGTTCCCAATCAGTCCGAGCATAAGCATAGCAGCGTAAGATCCATCTTTAATGGCATCATAAGTAACCATAGCGATTCCTGCAGGAAGCAAGAGTCGTAACTTTTGTTTGAAGGCTTCATACATGGTTACATCGATGGTTCGATCCGCTAGAATTTTTAGAAATTCCGTTCGAACTTCATCAGGCATAGCCATGAGTTCGTCATGCCGTCCTCTTACAAAGCCAATTTCATTGACTTGTGCAAGATAAGGCGCTGCTATTGTAGTAGCTTTGTTGATTCCACCTGTTTGCATTTCTTTCTGAAGACGAGCTTCAAGAAAGTTAACTACTTGACCTGCTTTTTCCGTCGAGCCTTGTGAGGGACTTTGTTCTTTTCTTTCGGCGTTCATAATATTGGGGTTAAGGCCTTATCACATAATACCCCTAAAAAGGCATAAGTCAACGTAACTTTGCATTTAACTTTGTAGGTAGCGTAGGGCTTCTTTCATTCTTTTGATGCTAGTTTCTTTCCCCATGATTCTCATTAGTTCAAAAGCACCGGCTGAATATTGTTCATTGGTGAGTGCCACGCGAGCTGGCCAGAGTACTTGTCCGTTTTTTACACCTAATTTTTGAATCACTGTGACACACATTGCTTTGAGCACATCTTCGTCGCTGTAGTCTTCGTGTGCTTCCATTGTAGGAATTAGATTCTCTAAAGCCATTACAGACATGGCTCGATCGACTTTCATTTTTTCATGGAAGAAAAGATCTCCATAATCAAGCTCATCAAGTAGGAAAGGTCGAAGTTTGTCAGGCGCTTCGTTTAGAGTCTTCATTCGAGTTTGAATACAAGCTACGTATTTGATGTAGTCATTAGCTTCGCTACTGCTGTCTTCCATTATTTGTTCTGGAGTGAGCGCAACGTATTTAGTTCCATTGAACCAATCGCTTTTCTTAAGAAGGGGAAGTAGTTTCACTCCCAATTCAGAGGCATGCATTTTTCGAATGTAGTGGCCATTCATCCAATCCAGTTTTTCAATATTGAAGACAGCACCTGCTTTTTGAACACGATCAAGGCTGAAGGCATTCACAAGCTCTGGGAGCGTGAAGAATTCTTCTTCACTTCCTGGATTCCAACCGAGGAAAGCAATGAAATTGATCAAAGCTTCTTTTAGGTATCCTTTCTTAATAAAGTCTTCTGCGGCTACGTCTCCTTGTCGTTTACTTAGTTTACTTTTGTCAGGATTGAGTAGGAGAGGGAGGTGTGCGTAAATTGGTCGTTCCCATCCAAACGCTTCGTAGAGCCAAATGTGTTTAGGTGTACTTGGTACCCATTCTTCACCACGAATAACATGAGTGATTCCCATGTCGTGATCATCAAC
Source organism: Oceanicoccus sp. (assembly GCA_047635955.1). Taxonomy (GTDB): domain Bacteria; phylum Patescibacteriota; class Gracilibacteria; order UBA1369; family 2-02-FULL-48-14; genus WFTC01. Next base: position 15,409 of record JBLIGW010000001.1, on the reverse strand, counting down.
CACCACAGCGAGGTGGTAGGTAGGGAAGCCATCGGATTTCATTAGTACTTGATCGTCTAGATCTTTTCCTTTGAAACTTACATCTCCACGAACTAGATCATTGAAAGTCACTTCTTCGTCTGGGATTAGGAGTCGAACGACATGATTTTTTCCTTGATTGAATAGTTCTTCTTTTTCTTTGTCAGATAAGTTGTAGCATTTACGGTCGTATTTTGGTGGTAGTTTCGCTTTTTGTTGAGCCGTTCGCATTTCAGTCAAACGTTCCGATGAGCAGTAGCAACGGTAAGCGTGCCCTGATTCAATCAGTTGTTCCGCGTGTTTCAGGTAAAGGTCTTTTCGTTCAGATTGAAAGTAAGGTCCCTCAGTCCAAGGTAGGTCAAAGAAATTCAAAATATCTTGAAGGTTTTGTGCCGCGCCTTCTACGAGTCGTTTTTGGTCGGTGTCTTCAATACGAAGTACAAATTGACCACCTTCTTTTTTTGCAAAAAGATAAGCGTAGAGAGCGGTCCGAAGACCTCCAACGTGTAAATAACCTGTTGGCGATGGTGCAAAACGAGTCTTGATCATTGTCGGGATGATATCAGAAGCTTTGAAAATGTACAATCTCCGGCGGATTGAATAATCTCATTGGTAGGGCGGTTTCGCCGAGTCCAGACGTTATATAAAGAGGATTTCCTAAAATTTCAAACCAGCCTTGGGCTTTCCCCCAGTCGTATTTAGTGGGAACTGCCCATTTATAGAGAAAAGGAATTCGAATTTGTCCACCATGGGTGTGTCCGGCCACAATGAGGTCGAGACTATTTTCTGGGAAGTCATAAGCACCATCGGGATTATGAATGACAGCAATATTAATAAGATCAGGCTGAAGTGAGTCAAAGGTCTTGAGGTCCGTTTCATTGTTCCAACGTTCACCTAGGCCAAGAATCTGAATTTCATTGTTGATAACCGTGGCGTTATCTATCCAAGTCACGCCATATTCAGAGAGAATTTCTGAAAGTGTGGAGTCGAGCAGTTCACCGGCCGGGGCCATGTCATGATTCCCAAGCACCGCGTAGACTGGCATTTTAAAACTTTTAAAAGGAGTGAAAATTGCTTCAATCTCAGTGGGGTCAATGGAGTATACAAAATCTCCAGGAATAAGAACAAAGTCAGGGTCGAGTTCGTTTATTCGTTCTACTACTCGAGAGAAAAAAGCTTCTCCTTTGTATTGTCCTAAGTGTTGATCAGAAATAAGAACAAAGTTTGCGGGTCCTTCTACTTCGCGGATTACAATCATTTGAGGTTCCACGAAGCGGCTCCAGATAAAGCTTAAACTGAGAAGGATAAGGAACCCTGTGAGAAATAGGTGGCGCTTTTTAAGGAAAAGCCACAGTGTTCCGGCAAGAAAAGGAAAGGCTAGAAAGCTTCCGTAGTAAGCCGTAAAGGTAAAGAGTTCTTTCATGATTGGCATTCTAGAGCGAATTTGATAAACTTTTCAAGTATACAAACCTATTTATGGCTACAAAAAGACGACGCCGCCCGACAACTACAACAAAACGGAGAACCACGACTGCGCGTAAGCGTCGAACTACAAGAAAGAAAAAAGCATTAACTTTTGAAGTGGAAAAACATGTAGCTCGAGAAATCTGGGCAGTAGTTTATTTTGCTTTAGGAGCGCTCACTTGGTTGTCACTTAACCAACAACTTGGTTTTCTTGGTGATCTTTGGACTTCATTATTGAAACCAATTTTTGGAATGGGTATGGCCGTGGTGCCATTTATACTCTTTTTCATGGGAGGTTCTGTATTCTTCTCTAAAAAAATAAACTGGGGGCTGACACGGTTTACTGGTTTGGTAGCTCTATCGGTTGCGATTCTTGGATTCATTCATATGTCAGTTCCGCTTGAAGAATCTTTGGAAGTGGCAAAAGCGGGAAATAGTGGTGGGTACATTGGATTCGTTTCTAGTTTTATTTTCACTTCTGCTTTTGGATTTACAGGAGCTTATGTGCTTTTGACAGCAACTTTACTGATCGGAGTTTTACTTACACTTCAAGTTAGTTTGGGTGATATTGTACGAACTTTTGTTCCTTCAGCTAACACTGTTAAGAGGGCTATTAAGGTGGCAACTCCTGACTTAAAGGTGATTCAGCCGGACTTTTCAGAGTTTGAAGATGATCTTAAAATTGTTAAACCTTCTTTCATGGAGGATGAAGAAAATGAAGCAGCAATGACCATTAAGGAAGTATCGGCTAAGGAGGTGGAAGATCGTCTTAAGAGAGATTATAAAAAAGAAGAAGATGCTAAAAAGAAAGAAGAGGGAGAAGTTATCATGGTGGATCAAAAGAAAACAGGTAATGCGAATTGGGATTACCCTAGTCTGGACCTCTTGAACTCTAGTCGTGAGACTTTTTCTCTTAATAAGGATGATCTCAAAAGCAAAGCGACTTTGATTAAAGATAAGCTTGAGCAGTTTGGGATCAATGTGAGCATGCATGAAGTTCATGTGGGGCCAACGGTAGTTCAATATACTTTGAAGCCAGCTAGCGGAGTGAAGCTTTCTAAAATTACGTCTTTGAAGAATGATTTGGCTTTGGCTTTGGCCGCGCCTGCGGTTCGTATTGAAGCGCCAATCCCTGGTAAATCTTTAGTTGGGATTGAAATTCCAAATGCCTCTCGGGCTACGGTTCATATGCGTGAAATTATGGAATCTCGTGAATATAAAGGAATGGGTTCTGATTTAAAATTAGCTTTAGGACGAAATGTTTCTGGGGGTTCAGTCGTGGTTGATCTATCGAAAATGCCTCACCTCTTGATTGCAGGGGCGACAGGTTCTGGTAAGTCAGTGGGAATGAATAGTTTCTTGATTTCCATGCTCTACAATAATTCGCCTCGTGAATTGAAGATGATCATGATTGATCCAAAGCAAGTTGAATTGCGTCCTTATAATGGATTGCCTCATTTGCTTACGCCTGTGATTACGGATGCTGAAAAAGCAGCTACGTCTTTGCGTTGGGCCGTGGCAGAAATGAATCGACGTTATAAAGTTTTTGGTGATGCAGGGGCTCGTAATCTTGAAGAGTATAATAAAGGCCGAAGGAAGAACGATAGAATGTCCAAGATTGTTATTGTGATTGATGAGCTCGCGGATCTTATGATGCAAGCTCAGAAAGAGGTGGAAGCTTCAATTTGTAGAATTGCTCAAATGGCTCGAGCGGTTGGGATGCACTTAATTATTGCCACGCAGCGTCCGTCAGTGGATGTAATTACTGGTTTGATTAAAGCTAATATCCCTGCGCGTATTGCCTTTACGGTAGCTTCTTCCATTGATTCAAGAACGATTCTTGATCAGTCTGGAGCAGAAGATCTGCTTGGAGCAGGGGATATGCTTTACCTTTCAGGAACGATGGGGAAACCGATTCGTGTTCAGGGGATTTATGTTTCTCGTGAGGAGGTGGAGCGTGTGACTAATAAGCTGAAGCTCACTCTTGAAGACGAGCCAAACTACATTGAAGATATCGTTTCTAAGACGACTTCTCAGCAGAGTGTTCGTGGTATGCCTGATATGCCTGACGTACCTAAAACTGATGAAGATCTAATGGCTTTGGCGATTGAATGTTTGAAGAAAAATCGTAAGTCAGCTTCAACGTCATCCATGCAACGTTACCTTCGAATTGGTTACTCTCGAGCGGCTCGTATTATTGATATGCTTGAAGACCAAGGTCTTATTGGTCCAGCCAATGGAAGTAAAGCTCGTGACGTATTTGTTAAGTTTGAAGAGGAAGAAGAGGCTTAGTCTTTGACTATTTAAGTGCGTTGAAGAGAATTTTCTACAAGCCACTTAAATAGCTCTTTAGAGAGTTGATCATTTGGCAAACATTCTGGGTGCCATTGAGTTCCAAATATGGGTAGGTTCTCATGCTCAATCATCTCTATGTGTCCGTCACAAGAGAGGCCTGTAGCTTTGAGTCCTGGCCCTACTTTGTTTACTACTTGATGGTGAATGGAATTTACAGGGTGAGTGTTTGAAGCTGTGAGCCGGCTGTTTTGAATATGTAGCTCGTGAATGTGTTTGTCAAATTGAACACGGTCAAAGTGACCTTCTACGTGCTGTTTCAAGGTCCCTCCAAAATAAACATTGAGCATTTGCATTCCACGACAGATCCCAAAAATAGGAGCCCCTTTCTCAAGAGCACCTTTGATCAGTTTCATTTCAAATTGGTCTTTTTCTAGATTTAGTTCTTCTGAGCCATTGACCTCTTCTCCATATAGGGAGGGGTGCACATCTGACTTTCCTCCAACAATCAATAAACCGTCCAACAAGGGAAGGTAGTGTTCTAGGGCATCATGAAGATTAGGAAGAATGATTGGTATTCCACCTGCTTTATGGATTGCGAGTGTGTAGCCTCTAGATACTTTCTCAATAAAGATTCCTTTATCTTCAGTTTGAGCAGTCAGGATAGCAATAATGGGCTTTTGAGGCATTAACTAGACTTATTTGTTACTGGTTTGAGTCTAGAGTTTGTCTGGGCAATTGGAAGGTCTTTTTCAGCAGATACTTCATTACTGAGCATTTGCTCTAAATTTTGACGACGACGAATGAGTCGGGTGCTCCCATTAAGGGTGATCAGAACTTCCGCAATCTCAGGGAAAGAATTGTAGTTTTTTGCATTCATACTTGAGCAGTAGGCTCCGGCTCCATCGATTATCAATAGGTCTCCAATACTTGCAATGGGTAGCTGACGAGCTTCAATCTCCTCTCCATTTCCTTTTTTAGTGGTAATGATGTCAGCGCTTTCACAACTGTGTCCCACCACCACGACTTCTTGAGTCTCTCGATTTTCTTCAGGGTAAACGGTGATAGAGTGCTGAGCTCCATAGTAAGAAGGTCGAAGAATTTCGCTCATCCCACAATCAAGTTTGTAAAAAGTTCGTCCACTGTTCCCACTAGAACTGATGTCTTGAATACGGCTCAAAATAGATCCAGCATTCGCAGTGAGGTAGGTTCCGGGTTCAAGTTCAATATGTATTTCACGCCCTGTTTTTTCATGGAATTGAGTCATCACTTCTTGGATTCTTGTTCCTACTTCTTGAGGATTTGTAGCTTTTTCACCTGGCATTCGAGCGACTTTGAATCCACCACCTAGATTGAGAGTTGTCGCAGCAGGGAAGTGGTGGAGTAAGTCCACACTTGTTTGTGCCACTTGTTTCCAAACTTCAGGATCCGTTCCTGATCCAATGTGCGTGTGAAGGCGACTTACTGTGAGATTGAAGGTTTCACATATTGCATGCACTTTATCAATCTCTTCATGCCAAATTCCAAAGCTAGCGTCAGGTCCACCTACATTAGTGTAAGAGTGAAAACCGTTTCCTTGTCCTGGATTTATTCGTACGGTGATTTCCGTTCCTGGGAAAAGTTCCCCATAACGATGAAGTTGATTCAAGGAGCAGGCATTGTATTGAACTCCTGCTTTTACAAGGTCCTCAAGGTTTTGAGGTAGCTCTTGAGCGGTGATTAGAATGTGTTCACCTGGAACTCCAGCAAGCAGGGCACGTTGAGCTTCAAAACCAGAACTCGCATCAATTTGAATTCCCATTCCATTGAACAGCTGAAGTATGTGTCGGTTTGGATTTGCTTTCATTGCGAATCGAATCGTTCGTCCAAAAGGAGCCTCAATACTGAGCATGTTTTTAGCATTTTCTCTTAGTTCGACTTCTGAATAAATATAAAGTGGGCTTCCGTAGTTTGCGGCCAAATGAAGAGCAAGTTTGTTGTTGATGAATCGTGCAGACATTATCGAGTTTGGGTTAGGCGGTCGTGGAGGGTTTGGAGTGTAGCCTCAGAAAGGTAAGGTGACGAAAGACGCACCATATTATTATGATCTTCGTGGTAGTAATCATCAATACCTAGTTCATTTAGGATTTTAGTTGTGGCTCTAGTTACGGGTCCATTCACACCAGGACCTATGAATTGCACATGGATACCTTCATCAGTGTAGTCACAGTGAATGAGCTGTACAGAGCCTGAAGGCGTATCTGTTTGAGGAGTAACCCAAGTTGACGCACCTGTATTTGAATTTAGTACACGAATTCTCACGTTTGTTCCTTTAAGCATAGTCATTACATTGCTTTGGACTACACCATTTGCAGCAAAGGCAACGGCAGCGACATCACTACGCATTGAACTAATGTGAGTGGTTCTGTTGAACTGTCGAGGATCTGCAGAATGAAGAGAGAACTGTTTAGTTACTATTAAGTCAGTTGTGAGGCCAAGCCCATCAAAAGTTTTAGCTATAGCGGCCGCTTTAAGGTCGCTATAGCCACGTTCTTGACTTAGTCCATGAGTATGTCCGCCAGAAATCCCAATTCCACCTTGGAAGTCAGCAAGCTCGGTTTCGAAATCATTATAGGAACTAAGATTGAGTTCTTGGCTTTGAATTCCTAGAAGCTCGAAGTAGCGTGCATAAATTCTTTGAGAAATGAGTTCACCAAATCGGGTGATGGAGATGCCGTCTTCTGTGTGGTAATCGCTTCCGTCGCTTGTTATATTGGTAGCGCTTGAAAGCACACTTGAAAGTTCAGCTAATGTGTTAAAAAGAACGGTTTCAAGCTCTGAGTACAGATCTTCAGAGGTTTCTCTATGTATGACTGCTTTTGTAAATTCAGAGATTGCGCAAACTCTTGTCATTGCATTTTGTATTTCTCCATTTTGAATGTCACAAGCGGCTGCAATTAAGCTTGATGTGGTATTGAACTTTTCATCGCGCATTGCAGAAAGCACAAGTATTTTATCACCCCCTTCTTGAGCATGGGCTTGGGCACGGTCTGCGTTTTCTCGCATCTCGGTTACGTTTTCTCCACCGTATTTTTCGACTTCAACTGATCTCATAACTTGTATTAACTTATATCTGTTTTACCCTTCAGCTTCGAACAGGTAAAGTTTATTGTCAAAAGTATGGATTTTTATACGAAAATGTTATAAATTTATATTATGTTGAAAATATCAGATGCACTCAGTACAATAATAAATGTAAACAGTTTTTTGAAAGCGGGTCTTTCGCACCGGCTTTTTAATTTATCTCAGCTTGCGCGTTATCTGAAACCATTGGTGGAGGCGCGTCTTCAGAAAGAAGTAAAAGAGAGCGCAATTCTTATGAATCTTTCGAGAATACAGCGTGACTTCACTAAAACTTATAAACTGACGGATGAGTTTTTAGTCCAGAAAATTTCTGTGCAAGCAAACCTGTTCACGGCTACTTTTGCTAAAACACCCGCTATTCATAAGCAGGTGAACGACTTTTATAAATGGATACAGAAATATAAAGGATTTATTTCAATCTCAGAGAGTAGTAAGGAGATTACAATTATTGTAGAACTTGGCTTTCTAGAACGAATGCCGGAATTTATTAAGGATGAGCCGATCTTTATTAAAAAAAATATTACTGGGATAGGGGTTCAGTTTGATGCGGAATATACTAAATCTCCTGGTTTTCTTTATCTTGTCCTTCAGAAAACAAGCCTTCAAGGGGTGAATCTAGTCGAGGTCTTTTCCACCTACACGGAATTCATGATTTTCGTGGATCATGAAGATACGAAGCTAGCCTTTGATACGCTGTATTCGTGTTTCAAGGGCTTTTAACTTGAAACAATTTATTGGTAAATGAAAACTTTCATAAATGAGTAAACTTGGAGTAAACTTCATTTATGAAAAAACATAAACTATGGATACTAGTGGCCCTTATCATCCTCATTGGAGTGGGAGTTTTTCTTGCTAAACCCTATTTCACTCAAGAGGTCTTGGAGGAGGTGACCATGCTAGAAAGCGATAATGAAGAATATTATGTGCCTAGTTTCAATGAGGTGGATTTCCCCTTTACTCATGAAGGTGGGGAGTACTTTTTAGGTTCGGCCCTGATTGATATAGATGGAGACGGCGTGGACGAAGTCTTTCTGGGAGGGGCTGAAGGGCAATCCGATGCCTTGATGAAATTTGATGGTGAAAATTTCGTAGATATTACCCAAGGTACTGGGCTTTCCAACAATTCGGCGGGCTTTGGAGCGATTTCAGTGGATGCTGATCAAGATGGGGATGTGGACCTTTTTGTAGCACGAAGTGAAGAAATTTATTTTTATACAAATGAAGGGGGCGTTTTCACTGAAGAAATTATAGAAGTGGATTATGAAAGTAATGCACGGCCTTTTTCCTTGGCGAGTACGGACGTGAACCGTGATGGCTTCGTGGATTTATATGTGAGTACCTTTAAGAATCCGGCTGTGTTTCGAACGGGGACTTTTAATGACCCTTCAAATCTCTCGGCTAATATTATGTTGATGAATAATGGAGACAATACCTTTAGAGATGCAACGGAAGAGATGGGTCTTAGCTTCAGTCAAAATACTTTCCTCAGTTCTTTTGTGGATCTCAATGGGGATCTCAATGAAGATTTGGTAATTGCGACCAATACTGATTTGATTCAGATCTTTAAAAATAATGGTGACGAGACCTTTACAGAAATTTCACTGCCTAGTGGCTATGGCTTCTGGATGGGACTGGCGATAGGGGATGTGGATAGTGATGGAGATGCTGATCTGTTCTTTAGCAATACGGGATCCACCATTCCTTTGGCGACGGCGCGAGGGGATCTAAATGCTGATCAGAGCTTTGATCCGGAATGGAGTTTGCTCATTAACGAAGGAAACTTTGAGTTCTCTCAAGGAAATGCTGACTATGGACTCACGGGCTACGAATTTGGCTGGGGAAGTGTCTTTGCTGATTTAAATTTGAATGGAAATCCTGAGTTGTTGGTTATGCAAAGCTACATCAAGTGGCCCGCTCATAAACTGAGTAAATTGCCTGGACGTTTATTGACTCAAGACGAATCGGGACTTTATCAAGCCGTGACCTCACTGGCGGGTGTTGAAAATTACTATTATGGGATTGCTCCACTAGTATCTGATTTCAATAAAGATGGGCAGCTTGATCTGCTTTATGTGAATTTGGCGGGTCCTTCCCGTGCCTTTCTAAATGACGGAGGAGAAAACCATTATCTGGCGGTGGAGCTGCCTGATGATGTGAGTACACTAGGTGCCAGGCTCACGCTTGAAAAACAAGACGGCAGGCTCCTGGTGAAGCGTGTGTTCTCGAGTCATGGTTTACTCTCCGATCAAAGTTCAGATGTGATTTTTGGTCTGGGAAATGATTTGCAAGTAAGCTCACTCACCATTGAGTGGGTGAGTGGTGATACAGAAGTTTATGAGGATCTTGAGGTAGATACCTGGATTAAGATCTCGGCTTTACGTTGATTTTCACTCGGAAGAGACTGCTCACAATGTTGCGGTCAATTTTAGCAAGCATGTCTTGGAAAGAACCGAAGGCTAAGTTTTGGTATTCAATGAGTGGGTCTCGTTGACCGTATCCAGAGAGAGAAACTGCTCCACGTAGATCTTTGAGTTCAGAGATGTGACGCATCCAGTGAATGTCGATGATTCGAAGCATGATCATTCGTTCTGCTTTCCTCATGATTCCTGGTTCAGGAAGTGCTGCTTCTTTGGCTGTGTATTCCGATTCTAAATGTTTGGTAATCAGTCGGATCTGGGATTCGCTGTCCATTCCATCTAATGTTTCTTGAGCAAGAGGTGAGGCTTCATTTCTATGAAGGGCATTCACTACTTCAGACATTTCTTTGTTGTCACCTGGGTGTCGAAGCACAATTTTTTCAACTTCTTGTTCAACAAGCACAATCATTTCATTCTTTAGGCTTTCTTCAAATAGAACATTACGACGTCGGTCGTAAATAATTTCTCGGTGTTTATTCATTACATCGTCGTATTGAACTAGGTGTTTACGGATGTCGAAATTGCGACCTTCTACTTTCTTTTGAGCTCCTTCAATTCGGCCTGAGATCATTCCATTCTGAATAGGCATGTCTTCAGGGAATCCCATCTTTTCCATTAAGTCTTTTAGTCGTTCTCCTCCAAAAATTCGCATTAGGTCGTCTTCCATGGATACGTAAAATTGACTGGCACCTGGGTCTCCTTGACGTCCTGAACGTCCACGGAGCTGGTTGTCGATTCGTCGAGATTCATGTCGTTCTGACCCCATTACGTAAAGACCACCGAGTTCTTTTACACCTTCACCAAGTTTGATGTCGGTTCCACGCCCAGCCATATTGGTAGCGATGGTAACGGCTCCTTTTTGCCCAGCATTTGAAACGATTTCCGCTTCACGTTCATGGGCTTTGGCATTCAAAACATTGTGAGGGATCCCTCGTTTTTTGAGTAGTTTAGAAAGGGTTTCTGACTTTTCTACAGAGATGGTTCCAATCAAGATAGGTTGTCCTTTTTCATTAAGCTCTTTTGCTTTATCAGCAATGGCATTGAACTTTCCAGTGATGTTTTTGAAAATCGCATCGGACATATCATCACGAACCACGGGTCTGTGAGTAGGAACTGGAATCACATTGAGGCCATAAATACTGGCGAACTCCTCTTCTTCAGTTACGGCCGTTCCTGTCATCCCCGCGAGTTTTTCAAACATACGGAAATAATTTTGGAATGTGATGGTCGCTAGAGTTCGGCTTTCACGTTTAATATCTACTGTTTCTTTGGCTTCTACCGCTTGGTGCAAACCTTGCCCGTAACGTCGTCCCGGCATGAGTCGTCCGGTGAATTCGTCCACAATCATTACGCTTCCATCTTGAACTACATAGTCACTGTCTTTTTTATAAACAAAATTAGCACGAAGGGCTTGTTCAATGTGGTGAACTTCACCAAAGCCTTTTTCAGTGTAAATGTTATCAACTCCCATGAGTTCTTCCATCTTTTTGATTCCTTCTTCACTGAGTGAAGCGACTCGTTGTTTCTCATCAACATTGTAGTGAGTATTCTCATCCAACTGACGAACAAGCTTGTTGTAAAGCGTGTACTTTTCAGTTGATTCTTCCCCTGGAGCAGAAATAATCAGTGGCGTTCGAGATTCATCTACGAGGATTGAATCTACTTCATCGATAATAGCGAAGTGAAGTTTTCGTTGAACGATTTTATCTTTAGTTTGAGCCATATTGTCTCGAAGGTAGTCGAAACCATATTCATTGTTTGTTCCGTAAGTCACATCCGCATTGTAGGCATCTTTCTTTTCTTCAGTATTTTGACCTCGTTTAATATTCCCAACGGTGAGCCCTAGGAATCGGAAAAGTCCGCCCATCCATTCGGAGTCACGTTCAGCGAGGTAGTCATTAACGGTCACTACATAAACTCCTTTCCCTGTGAGGGCATTGAGGTAGATAGGGAGGGTGCACACGAGGGTTTTACCTTCACCCGTTCGCATTTCGGCAATCATTCCTTGATGCATCACTATTCCACCAATCAATTGAACGTCATAAGGGACCATGTCCCAAGTGTATTCATCTTCACGAACTTGCCAGCTTTTCCCCATTAGTTTTCTACAAGCAAATTTCACTAAAGCAAAGGCTTCAGGTAATAGGTCATCTACGGTTTCACCTTCTTCTAAACGTTTTCTGAATTCAGCTGTTTTCTTTTGAATGTCTTCTTCTTCGAGCTGTAGTTGGTATTCAACTTCAATTTCTTTGATTTTTTCTACAACGGCAGAAATCTTCTTCAGTTCCTTTTTATTGGAGTCCCCAAGCAGTTTTTCAATGATTTTTAAGATTGGCATAACTTTTGTTTAATTCGGAGGGAGAATATCATGTAAGTTAGGACAAGTCATCGTGGATAAGCGCTTATTTCTTTGTCTTATCTATTTGTTCTTCAACTTGAGTACCGCGTTCTATATTGGATTGTTTGCTGAATAGAGACATGATCAGAAAGGTGATAAATCCTCCGAGAAAAATTCCAGTCAAATTGACGAAAATCAGTTGAAGAATATCAATGAAGAACTTGGTTTCATGAGTGGCAAGTACAACTCCTAAAAAGGCGAGTGGTGGGACTAAGGCAACGGCAATCCCAACTCCAGGAATAATCATGTCCGTTTTGGGTGTGAACCAACTATAAACGGCCAAAATTCCAGAGAAAAGAGCTACGATTGCGTAGAGAAAGCTATCTGAGAAATTTTGATAAAGTGTTTCATCCAGTTCAATAGGTAAAATTGCTCGAGCCATGAAGTAGGCGACAACTACGGAAAGAATGAGGCCAATACTTAAAGATTGTAATGAGCTGAGTATTAATCGTATACTTCCTGCTCCCACACCGACGCTGAGGCTGATTACGGGGATGAGTAGGGGGGCGATGAGCATTGAACCAATCAAGATACTGGAGCTGTTCATGGCGATTCCTAGAGTGGCGATGGCGGCTGAAATAATGGTCAGCAAAAAGAAGCTTCCGGTGAGGCTACTTTCTTCGATGAGTCTTTGAATGGAGTCGGTAAAGACTTTGCGTTCTTGATGCAGTTTGAAATGATTCTCGAAAAATTTAAACATGGCGTGGTGGGGTGACTGTTTAGTCGGCCGCCTTGCCTCCAAGTACTACGAAGACGGTCTTTACAAGAATACGTAAATCTTGGAATAAAGACCAGTGTTTGATGTAGTAGCTATCGAGTCGTACTTCTTCTTCGAAGTCTAAATCGCTGCGTCCGCTGGTTTGGCTTAGCCCAGTGATTCCTGGTTTAATGGTGAGCAGGAACTTGTGGTGTTTTTCATATTTGGCTACTTCTTCAGGGAGGTGAGGTCGTGGTCCAACCAGGCTCATGTCTCCTCGAAGCACGTTCCAGAGCTGAGGGAATTCATCGAAACTACTACGTCTGAGGAAATTTCCAAATTTAGTTACGCGAGGGTCGTTTTTAATCTTTACAAGTGGACTGCCTTTTCTGTGATTTTTGTGTGCGAGTTCCGTGTACCTAAGGTCATGGCTGTTGTCTTTCATGGTTCTGAATTTGTAGAATTGAAACTTGCTTCCAGCTTGTCCAATTCGATTGGCAGGACTTCCATCTGGTAGTCGGCAGAAAAGCACTGGCCCTTTGGAGTCGAATTTAATTCCAATAGAAATCAAGAGCAGTAGAGGGCTTAAAAGAATTAAAGCTGAGCTTGATATACCAATGTCCATTACTCGTTTACTTACTTTACCCCAACCGTCTAGCCGAGTTGGTTTGAGGTGAATGAGTGGGAATCCTGCAAGTGGAATGATCTCAATATTACTTCGTTCTACCGCAAGAATGTCTGGAACAAATCGGTAGTCTAGGTGATTGGCCTGACAGTATTCTAAAATGTCGTGATCTTGAATCTCACTGAAAACTTGGCTGGTTTGTATAATTTCATCTACTTGGTACTTTCTAGTGATCCTTTCTAAATCTTTTAGAGTTCCTAGTCGTTTGAGGTCAGCAATCTTTTTACTTCCTCTGGTGAGGTAGCCAACTACTTTGTAGCGTGGGTCTTTCTCAAGTTTCTTAGCTAGTTTGATTGTGATTTTATTTGAACCAATTAAAAGTACGCGTTGTTTACCAATATTGGCTCTAAGCAGCATGTTTTGAAACTCTTTTAGAATTAAACGCATACTTACAAGCAAAATCACTGTGATACCTACACTGAATCCGAGTACCAATCGTGAAAAGAAAACTTCATGAACCACAAAGAAATAGGACATGAGTACGAGTAGCCAGACACCGCTACAACTAAAGACACGCCGGATTTCATGTAGAAAAGAATCGGTGGTTTTTAGTTTGTAGACTCCGTTTAGGGCAAAAACAATAACTAGAAAACCTGCAAAAAGCAGACTGAGTTCCATGTACTCATTTAGCGGAGGGAAGGTGTCCAAATTCAAAGGCAATTGAATTTTTGGGATGAAGTCACCTTGAGTTCTTAAATGATAGCCCCAGTAAAAACTGAGCACCGTTAGTCCAAAATCCAGAGGAAGTTTGACTAAACCGAATGCAATTTCAGATCGTTTCATGTTTTTTGAGGCTAGGCTCTTGTTAGAAATCTAACGATAACCTACTCTGTACACAAGTAATTAACCTAAAACTTATGTTTAAAAAAACACTAGCTTTCGCCACTCTTTTGGCTCTTTCCGGTTGTCAAAGTGGAGCGGTAGACCTAACTGTTACCAATCTTACTGACCAGCTTACAGGTTGTGTCACGGAAGCATTGGCTCAAAAGGGAGGATCTGTTGTGATCAAAAGTCCTGCTCAATATTCAAACTTTCAAAGTGAAATCAACAAGCTTGGAGACTCAAGTGAGCTTTGTGAATCTGGAGTTACCCTTCCAGAAATTGATTTTGGTGAAGGAGTTTTCGTAGCAAAAAACATTAGCGAGGTTTGTAGTCTTGATGTCGTTGTTGAAACTTCATTGGACGGTGAACTACTTACGGTTAACTTTGTTGAAGATATGACTCAATACGAAGGTCAAGAATGTGAAACTAATGTTGACGGAGTCGTTGCGGCTCAATTGACTGAAGTTCCTGAAGAAGTATCAAGTATTGTTATTGAATAGGGCAAAAAACCCCGTCATAAGCCGAGTTCTGTATGGAAGCAAGCTTCCATTGTGACCATCTATCTAGGCCATTCATTGCTGAGTGGCTCTAGCGGTAAGCACCTGGGGGCATGAGGCAAGCCGATTCCCAAGTTCCATTCTCACCTTGCAACAGAACGGGTTTACCACGCGCTCCCTCTCACGAGGGGGCTCCCCGTACTACGATAAGTAGAGGGGGCGTTTCACGTCTATCGTCTCTGCGGCACTTTCCCTACAAGGGGTTTTTTAGGTCCCCATGCGGTCGTCGTTAACGACGTTCCTGCCTCTGTTGATCGGACTTTCCTCGATGCATGAACGAATTCACACAGCGCGGTCACTCGAAGGTTTTTTGCCGAGTGAGTGTATCAAGAGAGGCGGGTTTTGACAATACCTGTAAATATTATCTTTTGAGTCTTAAAGTGTGTCTTGAATTTTTTGATTGAAGTCAGTAGTTGATATTTCTGTATTGTCAGCTCTTAGTGTCTTAGCTCTGTCGTTTAATATACATATATTCTCAAACCACTCGTCAAGTCTCATGTCTATATCATCGGGTTTTGCTTGCCCAATTTCTACAGGATCAGCTCCATTTAATATCTTGGCTAAAATTGAGGCTTTTACCTCATCACTTATTTCAGGTAATTTGTGATTGTTGGATGCTTGTTCCATGTGATTGGGGTTTAAAAGTAAAAATATACGCCGATCTTCAGTGAAGGGGCGTTTGAGTGTTTAAAACAACTCCGACCCTACTAGCTTAAGAGTCGCTTGTCAAATTGTAATTTGTTGTATTGCTTAGTCCCGTGCTTTTAGTTTTTCAAATTCTTTTTGAAAGAACTTAGCTGTAGAGAGGCAGTCCATTGCTTTTTCATTCTTTGGATCAAGTTGAAGTGCCATTTCAAGCAAAGCAATTGTTGTCTCAAATTGACGATCGTTCAGGTAACAAACAGCAAGGTCACAAATGATTAGTGTGTCTTGAGG